>NZ_JBMDKC010000024.1:0-62711 GCF_057809515.1 Bacillus sp. FG16 | reverse complement strand
GGCCCGGTAGGTCCAGTAGCCCCAGTATCACCAGTAGGCCCGGTAGGTCCAGTAGCCCCAGTGTCACCAGTAGGCCCGGTAGGTCCAGTAGCCCCAGTATCACCAGTAGGCCCGGTAGGTCCAGTAGTACCAGTGTCACCAGTAGGCCCGGTAGGTCCAGTAGGCCCGGTAGGTCCAGTAGGCCCGGTAGGCCCAGTAGGCCCGGTAGGTCCAGTCGGAAGGGTAAACGGCGGTATCGGTGGTAATGTTGGTCCTACAAGATTAGGGTCAAATGCACTAGCTGATAAAGATTCATCGGGATTTAATCCATCTGAATAATTATTATTTGACATAAATTCACCTCCATAAAGCGTTCATTATATAGTAGATGCAAAACCGAAAGAAAATGACACGGACATTTGAATTATTGAAAAGAAATCTTAAACTGCTTGAACAATTTAAAAAAATGGAAAGTTTAGTATATGTATAACATATGATTGATTTGGAAGAGGGTGATTATGTTGAACAAGCAAGGGATTACAATTAGTTTATGTATGATTGTTCGGGATGAGGAGGAGACAATAGCTCGTTGTTTAGATACAGTTGAGAAAATTGTGGATGAAATTATAGTAGTTGATACAGGTTCCGTCGATCGAACGAAAGAAATCGTAGAGAAATACACTTCTAACATATATGATTTCCAGTGGATTGATGATTTTGCGGCAGCAAGAAATTTTTCTTTTTCAAAAGCGACGCAAGAGTATATATTGTGGCTAGATGCAGATGACGTATTATTAGAAGATGCTCAAGAAGCATTGAAACTCTTAAAAAGAGAATTAGATCCTAAATTTGATGCTGTTTCGATGCCTTATCATCTTACGATGGATTCTAACGGGAAACCTTTATATTGTACAAAAAGAAATCGTCTTGTAAAGCGTGAAAAACAATTTCAATGGTTTGGAAAGGTTCACGAGTATTTAGCTATTGCTGGTGAGACTTTTAGTAGTAAAGTTGCTATTACACATAAAAAAGAAAAAAAAGTAACAGATCGTAATTTGAAAATTTTTCAAAACACTGTAGCTGCAGGAGAAGAGTTGAGTTCGAGGGATTTATTTTATTACGCAAATGAATCTACAGATAATCAAAAATATGATGATGCAATTCTTCTTTATGAAACATTTCTTAATCAAGACGAAGGATGGTATGAAGAAAAAATTTATGCATGTGGTAAGTTAGGAGATTGCTATGCGAAACTCGGAATGTGGGAGAAGGCAATCGAATCTTGTGTGAAGTCGTTTCGGTATGACGTCCCTAGAGGAGAGAATTGTACAAGAATAGGATATATATATATGGAACAAGAAAAATATAATGAAGCGATATTTTGGTTTAAACTTGCAACGGAAGTACCAATGGCAACTGAAAGTCCTTTCCATAGTCCAGCTAGCTACACATGGCTACCCTATTTACAAATGTGTATTTGTTATAGCAGGTTAGGGGAGCAGGATAAAGCGTATTATTACAATGAATTAGCAGCTTCTTATGTTCCGAATAATGCTGCAATTGAATATAACCGTAAATATTTTCGTGGAGTTTTTGATAAACCATATAAAGTGTAATAGGTTTTGTTTTTTAGAAATGATTTATCGTTATTCTAACTCTAATAGATTGGTTATATATTAGAGTATCAGTAACGTAACCAATATGGATAAAAGATTTTATACTGCTATTTGCGGGCTAATAATCAGTGGGGGATGAACAAAATCTGCACTTTATAGAATTCATATGAGATTTATATTTCAAATTCAAATTGCATAAGGAGTGTGTGAAATGAATCGGGAGAACAGCTCTTTATATGAAGAAAAATCCGAACATTATTATAATGCAGCGAATCCAAATTTATTAAAACATATAAAAAAGGAATGGAAAGAAGTTCTTGATATTGGTTGCTCGAGTGGTGCATTGGGAGCAGCTATTAAAGAAAATGGTACACGTGTATCAGGAGTGGAGGCCTTTCCGGAGGCGGCAGAAAAGGCAAGAGAGAAACTGGATCACGTGATTTTAGGTGATATAGAAACGATGGATCTTCCTTATGAGGAGGGGCAATTTGATTGCGTCATATTTGGAGATGTATTAGAGCATTTATTTAATCCATGGGCTGTGATTGAAAAGGTTAAGCCATATATAAAGCAAAATGGTGTGATTTTAGCTAGTATACCGAATGTTGCTCATATTTCAGTATTAGCGCCTTTACTTGCTGGAAATTGGACGTATACAGAATATGGTTTATTAGATAAAACGCATATTCGTTTTTTTACATTTAATGAAATGCTAAGAATGTTTTTAAAAGCAGGATATGTTATTAGTAAAGTAGATCGTGTATATGTTGATCATAAAATGTATGAGCCGCTTATTGAGGAGTTATATGGAATTTGTAAAAAATATCGTCTTGGAAGTGGCTTCATGGCTGAGACAGTTGTATTTCAGTATATTATTGAAGCTGAAAAATCACAATTATGAGTGGTGCAGACAAAACCATATTATTTGTTACATGTATAAATGATCGGAAATTGTATGCAAACTGCGTGCGACATATATTGCAATTGTTAGTACCTCCAGGGTATATTGTTCAATTTATGCCGATTCGAAATGCGAAAAGTATGACGAGTGGGTACAATCAAGCCATTTCGCATCCAGCGAAGTATAAAGTGTATTTACATCAAGATGTTTTTATTATAAATAGAGCCTTTTTATACGGATTACTTCAATTATTTGAGGAACATGAACACCTTGGTATGATTGGGATGGTCGGAGCGCAATATGTGCCTCCAACTGGTGTATGGAACGAAGGGCGTGGAATTGTAGGAAAAGTCATCGGCTATATGAATGATTTGTTTTATATGGCAAGTTTAGAACAACCGTATCACGAATCAAAAACATTTATTCCTGTAGAATGTATTGACGGTTTATTAATGGCGACACAATATGATGTTCCGTGGCGAGAAGACTTATTTGACGGATTTGACTTTTATGATGTATCTCAATCATTTGAATTTAAAAAAGCAGGATATACAGTCGGTGTACCTGTACAGCGCGATGCTTGGTGTATCCATTATCATTTTGATGTGAATATGACCAACTATGAAAAGCATCGAAAAATATTTGTGGAACACTATATGTCAGATGTAAATAAGGAAGAATAAGGGGGGGGACAAAAATGAAAGATCATACAATATTAGTCGTTGTTTGTGTAAATAATGAAGAGCTTTTCAAACAATGTGAGAGCCAAATAAGAAACATTTTTGTTCCCCCTGGTTATGTCGTGCAAATTTTTCCGATACGAGATGCGCAAAGTATGGCAAGTGCATACAACCGAGCCCTTTCATATCCAGCGAAATACAAAGTGTATATACATCAAGATACATATCTTATTAATCGAGACATGTTTTCTACACTTATATCTCTTTTTAAAGAAAATGAAAAGCTTGGTTTAATAGGAGTCGCTGGGGCTCAGTTTTTACCGAATAACGGGATATGGTGGGAAGGAAAAAATTTAGTAGGGAAAGTGATTGAGTATAGAAAACAGAATTATCAATTATTAAATTTAGATCAGGTTTTTTATGATAATCAACCATTTTTGTCAGTTCAGGCAATTGATGGTTTATTCATGGCAACGCAGTATGATATTCCGTGGCGAGAAGATTTGTTTCAAGGGTTTCACTTTTATGATGTGTCACATTCTTTAGAGTTTCAAAGGGCTGGTTATTTAATCGGTATCCCAAATCAAGCAAATTTATGGTGTATTCATTACAACGGGGATGAGTTTGATGCGGATACATATGAGAAGTACCGGAAAGTGTTTGTAGAACATTACAAAGATATATTATCTCCATCATAAAGGAGAGATGCAGGGTGAAAGGAATTATTTTAGCAGGTGGAACTGGATCGAGATTATATCCAATAACGAAAGTAACGAATAAACATTTACTTCCTGTTGGTCGGTATCCGATGATTTATCATGCGGTATATAAGCTAAAACAATGCGATATTACAGATATTATGATTATTACAGGTAAAGAGCATATGGGGGATGTTGTTAGCTTTTTAGGGAGTGGTCATGAATTTGGCGTGTCCTTTACGTATCGTGTGCAAGATAAAGCGGGCGGAATCGCACAGGCGTTAGGACTTTGTGAAGATTTCGTCGGGAATGATCGTATGGTAGTTATATTAGGGGATAATATTTTTTCAGATGATATTCTTCCGTATGTTGAAGAGTTTGCAAATCAAAAAGAAGGTGCGAAAGTGCTATTGCAATCTGTAGAAGATCCCGAAAGATTTGGCGTAGCACATATTCAAAACCGAAAAATAGTTGAAATTGAAGAAAAGCCGAAAGAGCCGAAAAGTTCTTATGCGGTTACGGGAATTTATTTGTATGATTCAAAAGTCTTTTCTTATATTAAAGAATTAAAACCTTCTGCACGGGGAGAACTTGAAATTACAGATATAAATAATTGGTATTTAAAACGAGGGGTACTTACTTATAATGAAATGAGCGGCTGGTGGACTGATGCGGGAACTCATGCTTCTCTTCAAAAGGCAAATACGTTAGCACGGGATATTAATTTTGGGAAACAGTTTAACGGAGAATAGGTGAGAATATGAAAGTTGTAGAAACAAATTTTACCGATGCAAAATTGTTAGAACCGAGGTTATTTGGAGACGAGCGTGGCTTTTTTTCAGAGAGCTATAATAAGCAGGTGCTAGAAACATTAGGGATAACGTATTCATTTGTACAGGATAACGTATCTTATTCGGCTAAGGCAGGAACGATTCGGGGACTACACTTCCAAAAAAAACCGAAGGCACAAACGAAACTCATTCAAGTTATGCACGGGGCAATTTATGATGTTATCGTTGATTTGCGAAAAGAATCACCAACATTTAAACAATGGAAAGGGTATATTTTAAGTGCAGATAACCATCGACAATTGCTAGTGCCAAAAGGGTTTGCGCATGGATTTTGCACGCTTGTCCCGCATACTATCGTTATGTATAAAGTAGATGAATATTATAGCGCAGAGCATGACTCAGGATTACTTTGGGAAGATAAAGATTTAGCAATTCCTTGGCCAGTAACAGATCCTATATTGTCTGGTAAGGATCAGATATTACCATTACTAGAGGAATATGAAGATAGTTTTTAAGTAGGAGCGTTGTTTATGAATATATTAGTAACAGGTGGGGCTGGATTTATTGGAAGTAATTTCGTTCATTACATGCTACAAAGTTATGAATCATATAAAATTATTAATTACGATGCATTAACATATAGCGGGAATTTAAATAACGTAAAATCTCTTCAGAATCACCCGAATTACTCTTTTGTAAAAGGAGAAATTCAAAATGGAGAGCTATTAGAATACGTTATAAAAGAGCGAGACGTACAAGTGATTGTAAATTTTGCAGCTGAATCACATGTGGACCGTAGTATTGAAAATCCGATTCCTTTTTATGATACAAATGTAATTGGGACGGTCACTTTATTAGAACTAGTTAAAAAATATTCGCATATAAAACTTGTGCAAGTATCAACGGATGAAGTGTATGGCTCTTTAGGGAAAACAGGGAAGTTCACAGAGATAACGCCGTTAGCTCCAAATAGTCCATATTCTTCCAGTAAGGCGAGCGCGGACATGATAGCTTTATCTTACTATAAAACATATCAATTACCGGTTATAGTAACGCGTTGTTCTAACAATTATGGGCCGTACCAGTATCCAGAAAAATTAATTCCGTTAATGGTTACGAATGCACTGGAAGGAAAAAAACTACCGTTATATGGTGATGGTTTAAATGTAAGAGATTGGTTACATGTAACGGATCATTGCAGTGCGATTGACGTTGTTCTGCATAAGGGACGTGTAGGAGAAGTATATAATATAGGTGGAAATAATGAAAAAACAAATGTAGAAGTTGTGGAACAAATTATTACTCTTTTAGGAAAAACAAAAAAAGACATTGAATATGTTACAGATCGTTTAGGGCACGATCGTCGTTATGCGATTGATGCAGAGAAAATGAAGAATGAATTTGATTGGGAACCGAAATATACGTTTGAACAAGGATTACAAGAGACGGTGAAATGGTATGAAAAGAATAAGGAATGGTGGAAACCACTAAAAGACCAGTAAGGGGCATGTTAAATGAAAGAGAGGGTTATCATAACAGGAGCAAACGGTCAATTAGGAAAGCAACTATTTGAAGAGTTAGATTCTGAAGAATATGATATATATCCATTTGATAAAAAGTTATTAGATGTGACAAATATATCCCGAATACAACAAGTGGTACAAGAAATAAAACCACATATAATTATTCATTGTGCTGCCTATACGAAAGTAGATCATGCGGAGAAAGAACAGGATCTTGCATATAGAATAAATGCAATTGGAGCTCGAAATGTAGCGGTTGCTTCACAATTAGTAGGAGCAAAGCTAGTTTATATTAGTACTGATTATGTATTTCAAGGTACCAGACCAGATGGATACGACGAATTTCATAGTCCAGCGCCGATAAATATATATGGAGCCTCTAAGTATGCAGGGGAGCAGTTCGTCAAAGAGTTACATAATAAATATTTTATCGTTCGCACATCGTGGCTATATGGTAAATATGGAAATAATTTCGTGAAAACGATGATGAGATTAGGAAAAGAAAGAGATGAAATATCTGTTGTAGCGGATCAAGTTGGCTCGCCTACGTATGTGGCGGATTTAAATATGGTTATTAATAAGCTCATTCATACTTCTTTATACGGTACATACCACGTATCAAACAGAGGCTCATGCTCTTGGTTTGAATTTGCACAAAAGATATTTTCGTATACAAATATGAAAGTGAATGTATTACCTGTTTCAACGGAAGAATTCGGGGCTGCAGCTGCGAGGCCAAAATATTCTATCTTTCAACATAACATGCTACGATTAAATGGTTTTTTACAAATGCCGTCTTGGGAAGAAGGATTAGAGCGGTTTTTTATAGAAACCAAAAGTCATTAACAAATTTCTGTTAATGACTTTTTTGTTTGCCTTTAAGCGGTTTTATGGTACTATAATTATAGTATCAGGTACTAATAACAAGTATAAGTATTTCTGGGAGGATATATCATGGAACTATTACAAGGGAAAACATTTGTTGTTATGGGCGTTGCGAACCAAAGAAGTATTGCATGGGGAATTGCTCGCTCTTTGCATAATGCAGGTGCAAAATTAATATTCACATATGCAGGAGAACGTTTAGAAAGAAATGTTCGTGAATTAGCGGACACATTAGAAGGACAAGAATCACTTGTATTACCTTGTGATGTAACGAATGATGAGGAACTTACAGCTTGCTTTGAAACAATTAAACAAGAAGTAGGTACTATTCACGGTGTAGCACATTGTATTGCTTTTGCAAATCGCGATGACTTAAAAGGTGAATTTGTAGATACTTCTCGCGATGGATTTTTACTTGCACAAAATATTAGTGCATTCTCTTTAACAGCTGTAGCAAGAGAAGCGAAGAAAGTAATGACAGAAGGCGGAAATATTTTAACATTAACATACCTTGGCGGCGAGCGCGTTGTGAAAAATTATAACGTTATGGGTGTTGCAAAAGCTTCATTAGAAGCGAGCGTGAAATATTTAGCGAACGATTTAGGTCAACATGGTATTCGCGTCAACGCTATTTCTGCAGGACCAATTCGTACGTTATCTGCAAAAGGTGTAGGCGATTTCAACTCAATCTTAAGAGAAATTGAGGAGCGCGCACCACTTCGTCGTACAACAACTCCAGAAGAAGTTGGCGATACAGCAGTATTCCTATTCAGTGATTTAGCACGTGGAGTAACAGGAGAAAACATTCACGTTGATTCAGGGTATCATATCCTAGGATAAATATAATATTAATTTTTAAAGGACAATCTCTAAATGCTGAGATTGTCCTTTTTATTTGTTCTGAGAAAGAACGATTTTTAACGAAAGTTCTTACCACGTGATGAATATAACTATAATAGAACACGATTTATTCAGCTACGTATGGAAGTGGGAGGGACGAGTGTGAAGAATAAAAATAAAAGTTCAACAGTTGGAAAACCGTTGTTATATATTGCACAAGTAAGTTTAGAACTTGCTGCACCGAAAATAAAAAGGATTATCCTGACAAACTTTGAAAATGAAGATCAAAAAGAGCAAAGTAATAGACAAGAAAATATTGTAAGCAGTGCTGTGGAAGAGGTATTAGAGCAAGAACAACAAGAAGAGCAGCAAGTGGAAGAAAAAATAGAAGAAGAGGAAAAAGAAGAACATGCAGAACAAGAAGAACCAGAACCAGTAAGAACTGTCCCGTATAATAAATCATTTAAGGATATGAATAATGATGAAAAAATTCATTTTTTACTAAACCGCCCTCATTACATTCCGAAAGTAAGGTGCAGAATAAAAACAGCTACAGTTTCTTATATTGGATCGATCATATCGTATCGTAATGGCATTGTATCTATTATGCCGCAAAATAGTATGAGAGATATTAGGTTGTCTATAGATGATATCCAATCGATTAGTATGGCCGGCTTTTAAATATGTAAAGGTGGTAGAAAGCTTCTACCACCCCAATAGTTTTTTAGTTTACTTTACGATAGAAACGTCGCGTAAGCATTGAATCGCACAGAAACAGCTTAAATCAACAGTAAGGCAAGTAGTTGTAGATATTAATCTTGCATTTGGTACAGCTAAAAACGTACAAATTGGATCGTCACCAGGTGGTACCGGAGTACCGTCACCTAATACTACAGTTAATACACGTAGCACAGCACAGCTATCATCATCTACGCTTTCCACACGGAAAATTGGAGATCGGCAGCTAGTAAGGCTTGCTGATGGTGCAAATGCTTCAAAAGGTTCTCCAGTTTTTGTGTATAAAATAAAAGGGCGTGTATTTGCTACTGATGCAGTATTATGTGCACCTAAGAATGGGATTTCACAACCAGATCCACATGTTGTTGTAGAACAATCTTGTAATTCATTGATGAATTTTACAACGTCAACTACACAATGAGAAGAGCCATGGTGTTTATTTTCGTTACAACTCATTAATGTCACTCCTTATCTTCTTGTTTGTATTTACATTAATAAGATATTGGAGTCGAGGAGATTTGGTCACAATCTCAAGACCTTTTTTTTTTAAATAGGCGAAAGAGGATAAGGGAAGGTGGAATTATGCTGTTTACAAGCTGGCTTTTATTTTTTATTTTTGCGTTAGCTGCTTTTAGGCTCACTCGTTTAATTGTATATGATAAAATAACAGCCTTTTTGCGAAGACCATTTATTGATGAATTAGAGATTACGGAGCCGGATGGAAGTGTATCAACGTTTACAAAAGTAAAAGGTAATGGATTAAGAAAGTGGATTGGCGAATTATTAAGCTGTTATTGGTGTACAGGTGTATGGGTTAGTGCTTTTTTATTAGTTTTATATAATTGGATTCCTATCGTTGCGGAGCCGTTACTTGCATTATTAGCCATTGCAGGAGCAGCAGCAATCATTGAAACAATTACAGGATATTTTATGGGAGAATAATATATTTTCATAATACGAGAAAAAGCGGAGTTTAAAAGAATGAGGGAACGGAAATAAAGAGTTGTTCATATAGTAAATAGACAGAATTGACAGTAGAGGAGATGTTTGCTGTGAGCAATAATCCAAGGCAGAATTCATATGACCTGCAGCAGTGGTATCATATACAGCAACAACACCAAGCACAACAACAGGCATATCAAGAACAATTACAACAACAAGGATTTGTGAAGAAAAAGGGATGCAATTGTGGGAAAAAGAAGAACACAATAAAACAATATGAAGAATGAAACACTCATGCTACTGTGAGTGTTTTTTATTATATATAAAAAGCGGTATTTCTGTATTAGAAATACCGCTTTTTACTAGCTAATTTGTGCAACTGTTAATGCTGCAGCACGAATGTCTACAGTTCCAATCAACTCAACTGGTACAATTTGAATTAAGTCACCAGGATTTAAGTTAATAAGAATAACCCCACTGGATACGTCTACTTCACCAGTACCAATAACGTTAGAACGAACGGCTGTACCTGATCCAGGAATAATGTTAGCTGGTGTACCTAATGATAAGAAGAAACGACCAGCTTCTGGTGCAGTAGGTACGTTATCAAGACTAATTGTTAATGTATAACTGATTTGATAAATACCAGCTCGTAGAATTCGAATGCCATCTCCGACACTTACTGTATCGTTGATTACAGGAACAGTAATATTTGGATTTGGACTTACGCTAGGTAATAATAGTGGTGTAAATAGTGAAGCGAACTGAGGTGCAGAAGCATTGAAAGCAAAACCAAAGGCAGGTAGTGTACTAGCTGGCTTCGCCTCACAATCAATTTTAGTAAATTCGCAATCAGAAGAGAACATGTTTTTCACTCCTTTATCTGTTTCTACTTTCAGTTAATGAAAAGGACAGGTTCTATGTTCTAGACAAGTTCCCAATTTTAAGAAATTTACATAATAATACTCTTTAAGCATGGATTGGGTGGCAGATAATTCTGCCACCCAATCCATGCTTAAATCAGTATTTAGTTTTATATAGAAACATCGCGTAAGCATTGAATCGCGCAGAAACAACTTAAATCAACAGTCAGACAAGTGGAGGTTGATATTAGTCTTGCATTTGGTACAGCTAAAAACGTACAGATTGGGTCGTCACCAGGTGGTACAGCGGTACCATCACCTAAAACTACAGTTAATACACGCAATACAGCACAGTCATCATCATCTATACTTTCTACGCGGAAAATTGGAGATCGGCAGCTAGTAAGGCTTGAAGATGGTGCAAATGCTTCAAAAGGCTCTCCAGTTTTTGTGTATAAAATAAAAGGACGTGTATTAGCTACTGATGCATTGTTATGTGCACCTAAAAATGGAACTTCGCAACCAGATCCACATGTTGTCGTTGCACATTCTTGCAGTTCATGTATAAAACGAACGACATTCGATACACAGTTGAAATCACACTCATGTTGATGATCTTCATTACAATTGCAGCTCATTATGTTCACTCCTTCTCGTGAGTTCTGACATACACTATTACAATATGAGTGGGATATGGCTGATATTACGTTAATTCTTATGATAAAAACAAGGAATTTATATAGGAGGGATGTACATAACACATTATAAAAAAAAAGACATCCTTATTTAGTGGATGTCTTTTCAGGTAAGTCTTTCCGCACAGTATATAAAAAACGAGATATATCTAATTTCTTTCCTCTGAAAAATTGCGGAGAAGAAATGTACAGTTCTTCTTTCGCACGTGTAATGGCGACATAAAGTAATCGGCGTTCTTCTTCTAATGCTTCAGAAGTTTCCGTAACACGATCATTTGCATCTTTTAAAGAAGAAGTATGCGGCAGGATCCCATCACTCGCTCCAAGTAAAAAGACACATGGAAATTCAAGGCCTTTTGCGTTATGAATTGACATAAGTGAAACGGCATCTTTTTGCGGCATTGTTTTTAATGCTTCCATTTCTTTTTGACCTTGAATCGCTTCGTCAATAAATTGTAAATAAGCTGGAATATCGGTGAAACGAGTTGCAGACTCCATTAATTCTTCCAACATTTCTTCTTGTATGTCTTTATGCATCGTAAAGGAAGAACGATCGTTACTTTGTAAGTACTCTAAATATTTTCCTTTACCATGAATGATTTCTTTTAATGCTTTTTTCGGTTCTAATTCTTTAATAAATTTAATAAAATCAATACGTTCATTTACCTTTTTCACTTGAAAAGGTTTTAAGCTCGGATTTAATAGTAAGAAATGAAGAAGAGAAGGAAAACGGCCTTCACCATATTTCCATTGTTCACGCTCAATAAATGAAATACAATCATCACGTCTGATATACATCGTCGGTAATATGTTTGAAAGTGATTCTAGTCGAAACGGCTCAATCACGAGTCGTAAATGATCTAATACAGGCTTAATTAAAGAATGTTCATAAAATGATTGGCTTGCCCCGTGTTTAATAAACGGGATTTTATGAATGGTAAGTTGATCAAGTAACGAACGACTTACAGAATGTGTGCGATACAGTAAACAAAAATCTTTATAGTTTCGTTCACCGCTATCTACTTTTTCTTGAATGAGCTGTAAAATTTGATTTGCTTCATCAAGAGTTGTAGCAGGTCTTGCATAAAAAGGTTGTACACCTTCCTCACGAACGGAGTATAGCTCTTTATCAAAACGTTCTTGATTTAATTTTATAACTTCATTTCCAAGCCCGACGATAAAGGGATTGGATCGATAATTCGTATTTAGTGCAATGATTGTTGTGTTATCAAATTCTTTTGGAAAAGATAAAATAATTTGGTGACTTGCCCCTCGCCAGCCATAGATAGCTTGATCATCATCACCTGCGATGAACAAATTATTTCTTGGCGTGGCTAACAATTTTACAATTTCATATTGTGCATACGATGTATCTTGAAACTCATCTACTTCAATGTAGTGAAAACGTTGTTGTAATTGAGTTAGTAAAGGAGCATTATTTTCTAACATATAATATGTTTCTAATAAGATGTCATCGAAATCAATATAATTGTATCGTTGTTTTACTTCTTCAAAACGTTCATATACTTCTTTAAATTCTTGCTCCACTGGTGTTTTCGCTTTTACATCTTTCGGACGATTTAATTTGTTTTTCTCAAGTGAAATCATCGCAAGCATCGTTTCCGCATCGTAATCGTCTTTTAAACGCAATTCTTTTAAGATTTTCTTTATCATAATTTGTTTATGTTTTTCATTTGCTAAAATTTGCTGATTATACCCTTGACTACGAAGCAATTTTAAGAAAACAGAGTGGAATGTACCAGCAACAACGTAGCTACTTGCTGCATGATTCATACCTGGTAACTTCGCAACACGACTTCGGATTTCTTCAGCCGCTTTTTGTGTAAATGTAAGTAATAAAATATTTCGTGGATGAACTTGTTTTACATTTACTAAATAACCAACGCGAGTTGTTAAAACAGATGTTTTCCCGCTTCCAGCACCAGCTAGTGTGAGAACAGGACCTTCGGTTGTGCGCACGGCTTCTAATTGTTTTTCGTTTAAAAAAACATTTTGTTGTTCGAGAGCGCGGAAATAAGCCGCATCTACATCTTCTTCCATAATTAAATGGGTAGATGTTTTCGGAATATGATATGTCGCACGCGGAATATCAGCGTGTGTTAACGATTTTTGTGAAAATTTTTCTTGTGTCATATGTTCACCTTCAAAACTATAGCATCAACATTTAACTTTAGCGGAAGAAAAAGAAAATAGCAATGTAAAAAACAGGAGGGGTCACCTCCTGCTTTCAAATTACAATTCTTTTATCATTACGACGTGCGAGATATTTGCTTCCATAAATACATCAGAACTCGTTACATATCCAAGTTTTTTATAGAAATCTTCAGCATGTGTTTGAGCATGAAGTTTCAATTTTGGTAGCGAATTTTCTTTTGCATACGCTTCAAGCGCATCCATAACAATTTTTCCGATGCCTTTTTTTCGATGGGAACCTAGCACGCAAATGCGTTCCATTTTTCCGATACCATCAAGGGTGCGAAAACGTCCAGCACCAACTGGAACATCATTGTCATATATAACAACGTGTGTTGAAGTTTCTTCAAACTCATCGTACTCTTCTTCAGCAGAGACACGTTGTTCATTTACAAACACTTGTTTACGTACAGAGAATGCATCTCTTAGTTGTTCGTCCGTTTGTACAATCTGTGCGTGCAAATTAGTTGTTCTCCTTTCCAAGGTGGAATGTTTCGTGTACAGTCCATGTTCCATTTTCTAATTGATATAGAAGATGGAAACGATCAATTGGTTGTTCATAATAGAAATCTTTCATACGTAATCGACCTAATACATCAGCATGCTCTGCATCTGATAAGCCTTGTCCGATTGTTAAGTGAGGTACGAAAGCATATTCGCGTTCTTGCGTGAATAACCCGCCATGCATTTCTTCATTTAAGAAAGTAAGTTCAGGTGTTTTTTCTACTTTAAAATAAAGGACGTTATTAACAGGTGCGAATGAACCAACTTTCCCAACATGAAGGGTGAAAGGGTTCGTTTTACCTGCGATTGTATGTAGCTCGTTTACAATCGATTCTAATTGTTCATCTTGCGTCTCAAAGGGTGTTTTCAATGTAATATGTGGCGGAACTAATGCGTAGTGCGGGTCATAACGCTTACGCAATCCGTTCGCTTTATCTTGAATCATTTTAGATGGAAAAATTACAATGCCTAATTTCATGTTCCAATTCCTCCCTTTGTAAGTCTAGTTAGATTTTGAGATAAATAAATCTCTTTATCTATTATATCAAATTATTCTGAATACTGCTCTCTATTATTTCATTGATAGAATATGAGAGAAGGCTTTCGGTAAATCAGTTTGCCAATATTTCCAAGTATGATTACCTTCAAACTCCTCGTAATGCGTGATGAAATTTCTATTTATAAGAAGCGTATTTAACTCACGGTTCGGTTCTACGAAATCAGATACTTGTCCATCAGTACGTTTTACAGCCGTTTCTTCTGTGCCAATGACGTGATACAGTTCTAATGCTTGTGGATCTTTGAAGTCTTTTGCTAAGTTCATCACTGTCTCATCCACAAATGGTGATTGCATAACGACTTTACCGAATGTATGCGGATACATAAGTGCAGTCATAAAGGAAACTGTTCCGCCAAGAGAATCACCAATTAAAACACGACCTTTTCCCATTTGATACGTTGGATAATTTTCATCAATATACGGTGCAAGTTCATGAGCAAGGAAACGAATATATGCAGCATTTTTTACTTCATTTGGGAAATATTTTTCTTTACGATCATGTACATTTTTATATGGAATACCGACAATAATTGTACGGTCAATTTCTTCAGTTTCACGAAGGCGCTCAATTACACGGTGCGCTTTACCGAGCTGAAAATAATCTCTACCATCTTGTGCAATTACAACTGTATGTTTGTGCAGTGGTGTGTAATTTACTGGTAAATAAACGAGAAGAGTAACGTCTTCTTGAAGCGATGCGCTATAAAATGAAATTTCTTCAATTCTCCCTATTGTTTGACTCATGTAGATCCCCCTAAATAAAAATTTACTGTAACGATTGTAAGAGCGACGCTTGTAGTGAAAAAGGAAATAATTATTCACTAATTGGTGCCTTAATTTCTATTTTACCATAATGGTACGAAGAATCTAAAAAATTAGTATTTAAGTTATGAAAGAAAACGGATATAATGAAGTGGGATTTTTGACAGGTGAGAGGGGAGACAGGGTTTGAAACAAGAAAAATCAATCGCACTACCATTAGCTATTTCTATAATTGCCATTTCCTTTGCAGCAGTTTTTGTAAAGATGTCCTCAGCACCATCTTCAATATTAAGTATGTACCGCTTATGGATTATCGTACTTATTATGCTGCCTATCGTATGGAAAAAAAGAGAGGAATTTAATAGGATCCAAATGAAAGATTGGGGCTTTTTAATTGGATCTGGTTTCTTTTTAGCACTTCATTTTCTTTTATGGTTTGAATCTTTAAAGCATACAACAGTTGCTAGTTCAACAATTATTTTGGCACTTCAACCGATCGTATCTTTAGTTGGAGGTTTTTTTCTGTTTAAAGAAAGAACAACATATTCAGCCATTGCAACGATGGGAATCGCTATTCTAGGCGTAATGTGCATTGGTTGGGGAGATTTAGGTTTAAGTAAGCAAGCAATTTATGGAGACATATTATCCTTTCTAAGTGTAATAGCAGTTGTCGGTTATTTATTTATCGGGCAAACGACAGTAAAGAAAGTATCACACTGGATTTATAGCTTTACAGTCTTTGCATTCGCAGGTCTTTTTATGGGGATTTATAATGTCATATTGCAAGTACCCTTTACAGGTTATACGAAGTGGGATTGGACCGTTTTTCTTTTACTTGCGGTTGTGCCGACAGTGTCACATGTAATTAATAACTGGCTATTAAATTATGTAAATGCAACGACAATTTCAATGAGTATTTTAGGAGAACCTGTTGGAGCATCTATACTTGCGTTCTTCTTACTTGGAGAAAAATTAAACGCAATGCAAATTATCGGTAGCATGCTCGTATTGTTTGGTGTATCTGTTTTCTTATTACAGCAACAAAAGCGAACATCAAAAAATGTCGTAAACGAGCCGGTGTATACACAGGAATTATAGTGTTAGGGGAGAAAAGGGAAGTTGTGATACTTCTCTTTTTGTTTTATAGAAATACGGGCGTAGAAGGGGGAGGGAAATGGCAGAGATATTAAAGAAGTATATGAAGAATCTTACAACATTAAGTGAAGAAGAGCAGCAAATGATCCTCAGTGAATTACAAATTGAAGAATATAAAAAAGGAACAGTGCTCCTAAGACAAGGAAATGTTCCGTTAAAATGTTATTTTGTATTAAAAGGATGCGTTAGGCAACATAGTATAGATGAAGCAGGGAAAGAAGTTACATCAAATTTTTATACAGAAGAACAGGCAATTTCGAATTTCAACCATCATAAACAAGATAAATCTTCATCATATACGTTAACGTGTTTAGAAGATTGTATTGTAGTTGTTGGTGATCTACATAGTGAAAAGGACATGTATAATAAGTATTCACAATTAGAAGAAATGACGCGTAAAATGATCGAGTACAATTTCGGTGAAGTACAAGATGAACTTGCTGTATTTATCTCATCGACACCAGAAGAACGATATAAAACATTGTTACGAAAACGCCCGTATTTAATTAATCGCGTTCCACAATATCAGCTAGCAAGCTATCTTGGCATGACACCAGAATCATTAAGTAGAATTAAGAAACGGCTTAATTAGAGTGTTTACCACCTTTCAATAGTAGCCATATCGCAAGTCCTAATTCACCTGCAATCATAGGTAATTGGAATAGTGATTGTATGATTGAAATCATTGTATCGTATTGTGTAAACATTGTATTCATGACGTGAATTAGCATATAACCGGTAGCAGCAATGAACAGCAGTATACTAATAAACTTTGGTATCTGTTTAGAGAGAAAAGTTACATATCCTAAAACGAAAAGATGCAATCCAAAAATAATCAATCCTACAGACCAAATGTATTCGAATGCACTGAGAAACAACATCGTATATGTTTCTGGATTCGCAATTGTATTTTTTGAAAGCAACAATGCCAATATTAGATTGAATATAGCAATCCCAAGTATAGCTGTATACATAAGACGAAGCCAAGCTGCTAGTAATGAGAGGCTAGTATGAATTGGTTTTAGAAAGAAATAAAGAGCCCATGCGGCGACAATATCAGTAATAAAAATGGTAATCCACCCGAAGATTTCTGCTTTGAAAAGTGAATTTGAAGTTTGGATATTATGGAATGTTGTACTCGCATCTCCTTGTATAACGAGATTTCCATGAACAAAACCGTAAGAAAAAAATGCAATGAATGCCATAACAAGAAGAGAGGTACCAGCAAATAAGGCGTACTTTCGTTCAGTCATAATACGTCCTCCTTTTCTAATATTGTTTTCATTGTAATAGGGAAGAGGAGGAGATTCATTGACTTAAATCAAGAGGGGGAAAGTTTAGTGGAATTTCCATCAAAAAAAGATGTATGGTTATATCCGATTTTTTTGTTGTCATAGGAGCGTGTTTTGCTCCTATATTTGCAGAGAGAGAATATTTTCTTTTATTTTTTACGATTCCGTTAGCCATAGTATTTATTTTTGGGTGGTTTTCAACCAAATATATTGTGGAAGAGGAAATGATTATCATTAGGTCAGGTTTTATTAAAAAACGTATTTTTATACGAGATATAAAACAAATTTCAAATACGAAAAATCCAATAGCAGCTCATGCTCTATCATTCGATCGACTTGAAATTGTTTACGATACACATAAAACAGAAATTATTTCTCCAAGAAATAAAGAACAATTTATTAATCTTGTAAAAAGTAAAAACTCAAATATTGAAATCAAGTAAAAGAGTGGCTACGAAGCCACTCTTTTACTTTGGATTTGTCATATAAGGTTGTACATGAATGACACATAGGTCACGGAATTTGCCTTCAGCAGTTGTGACAATTACGACTGCTCTACCTGCACTTTTTCCAGTAATCGTCACGGTGTCACCTTTTGGATATATGGTGATGATATCAGAATTCATATTTGACCAAATAAGCTCTTTATTTGTTGCTTGTATTGGCAAAATGGAAGCTGATAAAACAATATTTTGTCCCGTTTTTATTTTTAATTTATGCTTTTCCATATGAACACCGATGACTGAAATAACAGAAGGAGCAATTGAAATTTTAGGCGGGTTAGGTTGCATGTTTAAACAAGACGCAGAAGTATTTGTGATAGGTGAAAATTTTCGTGTTTGTTGTTGCTGGAAAGCTGCTAACATATTGGAGTCCCCTTTCTGTATAAGTGCTGATATTCATACTATAAAGGAGTAGTGTTATGTTAAATTTAACGAAACATAAAGAATTTGTTAAATTTGATAAGAAGATTGTCGAACTGTAAAAAGCTCTGCTGTTACGATAACAGCAGAGCTTTTTTTATAAATTATGACGATGTTGTTTTTCGAAATCCTCAAATTGCTCTTCAACTTCTTTTGAAGGTTGTGTTAGTAAACTAACAACTATGATTACTAGTAAACTAATAGTGAAACCAGGAATCATTTCGTATAAGAATTTTGTTAAGAATTCAAACTGAGTCCAGATAATAACAGTAGCGGCACCGGAAATCATACCGGCAAGTGCGCCCCACTTCGTCATACGTTTCCAATATAAGCTTAATAAAATAGCAGGTCCGAATGAAGAACCAAATCCAGCCCAAGCGTATCCAACAAGAGCTAAAATCGTATCATTTTGTTTAAGCGCTAATGCGCACCCAACTAATGCAATAACAAGTACAGCCATACGACCGACAAATACAAGTTCTTTATCAGATGCAGAACGTTTAAAGAATGTACGATATAAATCTTCAGTTACAGCACTAGAAGTAACGAGTAGCTGAGATGAAATTGTACTCATAATCGCTGCTAGAATGGCCGCTAATAAAAATCCAGTAATAAGTGGATGGAATAAAATTTTCCCAAGTTCAAGGAAAATTGTCTCTGGATTAGATAATGTCAACTCTTGTTGTGAATAGTATGCAATACCGATCAGACCGGTAAACATAGCTCCGACAACAGAGAAAATCATCCAGCTCATACCAATTCGTCGTGCACTTTTAATTTCTTTTACAGAAGAAATCGCCATAAAGCGTACGATAATATGAGGTTGTCCAACATAACCAAGGCCCCATGCGAATAATGAAATAATTCCTAATACAGAAGTGCCTTTAAAAATATCTAATAATGTTGGATCAATCGATTTAATTGTACTAAATGCAGGACCAAGTCCATTTACATTCATAATTGTAACGGTAGGAACAAGAATAAGAGCAACTACCATAATGATTCCTTGCACGAAGTCTGTCCAACTTACTGCTAAGAAACCACCAAATAATGTGTAAGCGACAACAACGCCTGCTACAATGAATAATCCAACATGATAGTTCATGCCAAATGAATTTTCAAATAATACAGCGCCTGAAACTAATCCTGAAGCTACATAAAAAGTAAAGAAAATCATAATAACAAGTCCGGATACTAAGCGTAGCATATGAAATTTGTCGTGGAAACGGTGTTCCAAAAATTCTGGAATAGTAATAGAGTTGTTTGCAATTTCTGAGTAGGTACGTAAGCGAGGAGCAACATAAAGCCAGTTTGCGTATGCGCCTAGTGTTAGGCCGATCGCAATCCAACTACTACTTAATCCAACGCTAAACATTGCACCGGGTAATCCCATTAAAAGCCAACCACTCATATCGGATGCTCCAGCACTTAATGCTGTTACTGCGGGGCCTAGTGTACGCCCGCCAAGCATATAATCTGTTAAGTTGGACGTTCGTTTGTAGGCGAAATAGCCGATTACTAACATCCCGAGCATGTAAATAGAGATAGAAGTTAAAGTTAACATCTGCGTACTCATGTAGTTCCCCTTTCTTTTGTCAGGTCTTTTGATGCGTTATGCATATTTATCCCGCATAAACGGGCAGTAAAACTCCCACCTTAAAATTGGCTGGGCAAGGAAGTTAGGTGGGAGATCAACTGTCCGTAAATGCCCGATTGGTTCAACTAATAATCAGTGGGGATGAACACCCCCCCACTGATTAAAGTTTCACTTTATAATCTATCATGATTATTCTGAAAAATCCATATAGAAATACGAATTTTCAGAAATGTAAGCGTTTTTTGATGTCATTTTACTTTTTTAATATATAATATTCATACAAAAAACCTTATTTTTAATAGAGTATTTATTATATTTACATAAAAAGAGGTTGTTTTGTCAATATAATATTGAAAGGAAAGAAAAATAAAATTTTTAAAAAAGTATTGACTTGTGAAAAAAGTCAGGTCTATAATGAGTGCAACTTAAAAAAATGCAAGCGTTGATGAAGAAGAGTACACATGATGAACATGTCAGAGAGCTGATGGTTGGTGCGAATCAGTATGGAATTGATGTGGAATGGGCTTCGGAGCTTCCAAACCGAAACGAAAGAAGTAGGCTTTGGCGACATGATCTCATCGATACAAGAGACACGTATTGTTTTTGATACGGTAAAGTGCGTTACATTTGTAACGAATTAAGGTGGCACCACGGGAGTACCCGTCCTTTCTATAGGATGAGTACTCCCTTTTTGTGTATAAAAAATTAAATAAATGAAATCGTTTAAGTAAGAAGAGTACGTATATTGGAGACGTTACAGAGAGCCGGGAATAGGTGGGAGCCCGGTACGGTGCCATATACGGAATGGGCTTACGAGAGGTATGCTGAACAATTATTTTCAGTAGGCAACCCGGGTTCCGCCGTTACAAGGATAAGGTATAAAATTTGTACCTGAACAAAGCGGGATGCTTTTGCATCCAACACGAGGTGGTACCGCGGTATATTTATCGTCCTCTACATATTTTTGATATGTAGGGGACTTTTTTATTTTTCAGAGTGAGGTGAAGGACATGATGACGAAAGAAGAATTTATAAAACAAAAAAGAGAGAGAAAGACATTTTTAGTAATCACTGAAGAAGAAGGAGATAGCATTACGCCAATTTCTTTATATAGACGTATGAAAGGAAAGAAGAAATTTTTATTAGAAAGTTCACAGCTTCATCAAGATAAAGGGCGTTATTCTTACTTAGGATGTAATCCTTATGGAGAAGTAAAAAGCGTTGGTACGGAAGTAGAACGAACGATTTTCGGGCAAACAGAAAATTTACAAGGTAACGTACTACAAGTGTTAGAAGAAATAATCGCACCATCACAAGTAGACAGCCCATTTCCATTTTGCGGAGGAGCAGTTGGTTATATTGGATATGATGTCATTCGGCAGTATGAAAACATTGGAGCGGATTTACACGACCCATTAAATATTCCGGAAGTACACCTTTTACTATATAGTGAGTTTATCGTTTACGATCATTTACGCCAAAAGTTGTCGTTTGTATATGTATGCAGGGAAGATGAGTCAGCAGATTATGAGGAAGTATACGAAAGGCTGCGAGTATACAAAGAGGAAGTGCTACAAGGAGAAGAAGCTGAAGTAAATGAAATACAATCCACATTATCATTCACTTCTTCTATAACGGAAAAAGAGTTTTGTGAGATGGTAGAAACGGCGAAAGAACATATAAGAGTCGGAGACATATTCCAAGTCGTACTGTCACAGCGTTTGCAAAGTGAATGTATTGGTGATCCATTCGTGTTATACCGAAAACTTCGAATTGCAAATCCATCACCATATATGTTCTATATCGATTTTCAAGATTATGTTGTACTCGGTTCTTCGCCGGAAAGTTTGCTATCAGTAAGGGAGAATAAAGTGATGACGAATCCAATTGCTGGTACAAGGCCGAGGGGGAAAACGAAGAGGGCAGATGAGGAAATCGAAAAAGAACTGTTAGGCAATGAGAAAGAGCGAGCAGAGCATATGATGCTTGTAGATCTTGGGCGAAACGATATTGGTAGAGTGAGCGAAATTGGCTCGGTTACGATAGATAAATATATGAAAGTAGAAAAATACTCTCATGTTATGCACATTGTATCTGAAGTTTACGGAACATTGCGAAAACGGATGAGTGGATTTGATGCATTAGCGTATTGCCTACCAGCAGGAACAGTGTCGGGAGCTCCGAAAATTAGAGCGATGGAAATTATAAATGAGCTAGAGAATGAAAAAAGAAATGTATACGCGGGTGCAGTTGGATACGTTAGTTTTTCAGGAAATCTTGATATGGCGCTCGCTATTCGAACGATGGTCGTGAAGGATGAAAAAGCATACGTTCAGGCAGGAGCGGGAGTTGTTTATGATTCAGACCCAGTAGCTGAATATGAAGAAACGTTAAATAAAGCGAGAGCGCTTTTGGAGGTTATGAAATGATTGTACTTATCGATAATTACGATTCGTTCACATATAACTTGTACCAACTGTTAGGCGAACATGAAGAAGAAATTGTAGTTGTAAGAAATGATGAAATAACGATAGAACAGTTAGAAGAGATGAATCCAACAGGAATTGTACTTTCACCAGGACCAGGAAAACCAGAGAATGCTGGCATTTGTATCGACGTCATCCGTCATTTTTATAAGAACGTTCCCATATTAGGGATTTGTCTTGGCCACCAAGCGATTATAGCTGCATTTGGAGGAGACATTGTTAGAGCAGAACGTATTAAACACGGAAAAACATCGCGTGTGAAACATAACGGAACGTCAATCTTTTCATACGTTACACAGCCGCTAACGGCAATGCGCTATCATTCCCTTGTTGCAGAGCAAACGAGCTTGCCAGAGTGTTTTGACATATTAGCGACAGCGATGGACGACGGAGAAATAATGGCAGTCCGTCACAATTATTATCCGCTCTTCGGATTACAGTTTCATCCGGAATCAATCGCAACAGAAGAAGGCGGAAAGTTAATACGTGCCTTTTTAACAGAAGTGAAGGAGGAGGAAAGAGTATGAATAACTATCTTCGTAAATTAGTGGAGGGGCAACATTTAACAGAAGAGGAAATATATAAAGCAGGACTACTTTTATTAAGTGAAAACATATTGGAAAGTGAAATTGCAGCTTTCTTAGTCTTACTGAAAGCGAAAGGTGAAACAGCAGAAGAAATATACGGTCTCGTTCGAGCTCTTCGCGAAAAGGCATTGCCATTTTCGAACCATATACAAGGAGCGATGGACAATTGCGGAACGGGTGGTGACGGTGCCCGAACGTTTAATATTAGTACAACATCGGCATTTGTACTGGCAGGAGCTGGCGTAAAGGTTGCAAAACATGGTAATCGAGCTGTTTCTAGTAAAACAGGAAGTGCAGATTTATTAGAAGAACTCGGTGTAAATATTAGCAGTACCCCAAACGAAATTGATTATTTATTAGAGCATGTGGGCATTGCATTTTTATTTGCACCAGCGATGCATCCAGCACTAAGGCGCATTATGAAAATAAGAAAAGAGTTAAACGTGCCGACGATCTTTAATTTAATTGGTCCTTTAACAAATCCAGTGAATTTAGAAACACAATTTGTCGGTATTTATAAACGAAATATGTTATTACCAGTTGCGCAAGTATTACAAAAGTTAGGCCGGACACAAGCGCTTGTCGTAAACGGAAGTGGTTTTTTAGATGAAGCATCATTACAAGGGGAAAATCACGTAGTCCTTTTAAAAGATAATGAAATAGTAGAAATGAGTATTGATCCAGAAAAGTATGGTTTTTCAAGAGTGAAAAATGAAGAAATTAGAGGGGGGAATTCAAAAGAAAATGCAAAGATTACAGTCGGCGTATTGAGCGGAGAAAAGAGTGTTTATCGCGATACAGTTTTATTAAATGCAGGTCTAGCCCTTTTCGCCAATGGAAAAACAGAAACGATTGAGGAAGGAATTAAACTAGCGGCACATAGCATTGACTCTGGAAAAGCATTAACCAAATTAAACTTATTAATTGCAGCAAGCAACGAAAAATTAGAAAGGGTGAACTAAAGTGGGAACGATTTTAGATAAAATTGTAGAACAGAAGAAAAAGGAAGTTGCGGAGTTATATGAAATATATACACCCGTAAAAGCAAAAAGAAAGACACATTCACTTGTAGAAGCGTTACAGCAGTTTACTGTCATTGCAGAAGTAAAGCGAGCATCACCATCAAAAGGAGATATCAATTTACACGTTGACGTACGAAAACAAGTGGGAATATACGAAGACTGCGGGGCAGGAGCAGTATCTGTTTTAACAGATGGTCAATTTTTTAAAGGATCGTTTCACGATTTACAAACAGCAAGAGAAGAAAGTAACATTCCGCTTTTATGTAAAGATTTCATAATCGATAAGATTCAAATCGATAGAGCGTATGAAGCGGGAGCAGATATTGTTTTACTAATCGTAGCAGCGTTAACGAAAGAGAAGTTAAAAGAGTTGTATAGCTACGTGTTAGAAAAAGGATTAGAAGCGATTGTTGAAGTTCATGATGAACAGGAATTAGAAACTGCGATTGTATTAAATCCGCACGTTATTGGCATTAATAATCGTAATTTAAAAACGTTCGAAGTAGATTTAAGCCAAACTGAAAAGCTTGGAAAAAGATTGAATGAGGAGAAACTACTTTGGATTAGTGAAAGTGGCATTCATTCAAAAGAAGATATTATTCGTGTTAAAAGAGCTGGAGCCAAAGGTGTATTAGTTGGAGAGGCGCTTATGACATCATCTTCTATTAGTAGTTTTTTTGAAGATTGTAAGGTGAATATATGAAAGTGAAAATTTGCGGCATCACTGATGTGGAAACAGCGAAAAGTGCGTGCGAATATGGCGCAGATGCACTCGGATTTGTTTTTGCAGAAAGTAAACGGAAAATCACTCCAAAGAGAGCGAAAGAAATTATTCAGGAGCTTCCAGCCAACGTGTTAAAAATCGGTGTTTTCGTAAATGAATCAGTAGAAGTGATCCAGAAAATTGCAGATGAGTGTGGGTTAACACATGTACAACTACATGGGGATGAAGACAATCATCAAATTAGAAGATTGAATATTCCGTCTATAAAATCGCTAGGAGTAACTTCAGAGAGTGATATGAAAAACGCCCAAGGGTATGAAGCGGATTATATATTATTTGATAGCCCGAAAGAAAAGTTTCATGGAGGAAATGGAAAGACATTTTCATGGGAACTACTTGGGCATATGCCAAAAGAGTCGCGAGAGAAAACGATATTAGCTGGTGGATTAAATGTTCTTAATATAGAAGAAGCAATTCGAACTGTTCGGCCTTATATGGTTGATGTGAGCAGCGGAGTAGAGATAGAAGGAAAGAAAGATGTAGAGAAAATAAAACAATTTATTATAAAAGCGAAGGAGTGTTCCAAATGAACTACGCATATCCAGATGAAAAAGGACATTATGGTATATACGGAGGAAGATACGTTCCAGAAACGTTAATGCAATCTGTACTAGAACTAGAAGAAGCATATAAAGAAGCGATGCAAGATGAAGCGTTTCAAAAGGAATTAAATCATTATTTAAAAACGTACGTCGGAAGAGAAACACCGCTTTATTTCGCTGAAAATATGACGAAGTATTGCGGAGGTGCAAAGATTTATTTAAAACGTGAAGATTTGAATCATACAGGAGCTCATAAAATTAACAATACAATTGGTCAGGCACTTCTTGCGGTGCGAATGGGTAAGAAAAAAGTTGTCGCTGAAACAGGAGCTGGACAACACGGAGTTGCAACAGCTACTGTATGTGCTCTTCTCGGGTTAGAATGCGTCATTTTTATGGGAGAAGAAGATGTAAGACGTCAAAAATTAAATGTGTTCCGAATGGAATTACTCGGAGCGAAAGTAGAAAGTGGAGCGGCAGGTAGCGGTACATTAAAAGATGCGGTAAACGAGGCGCTTCGTTACTGGGTTTCACATGTGCATGATACGCATTACATTATGGGATCTGTTCTCGGACCACATCCATTCCCGCAAATTGTCCGTGATTTCCAAAGTGTAATTGGGAATGAGACGAAAAAACAATATGAAGAATTAGAAGGGAAATTACCAGAAGCAGTCGTTGCTTGCATTGGTGGTGGGAGTAACGCGATGGGTATGTTTTATCCGTTCGTACATGATGAAGAAGTTGCTCTTTACGGCGTAGAGGCAGCTGGAAAAGGCGTTCATACAGAAAAGCATGCAGCCACTTTAACGAAAGGAAGCGTCGGTGTTTTACACGGATCAATGATGTATCTTCTGCAAAATGAAGAAGGGCAAATTCAAGAAGCACACTCTATTTCAGCAGGACTCGATTATCCAGGTGTTGGTCCAGAACATAGCTTGCTAAAAGATATTGGCCGCGTTTCTTATCATTCGATAACAGACGAAGAAGCATTAGAAGCATTTCAATTATTAACGAAAAAAGAAGGCATTATCCCGGCCCTAGAAAGTTCACATGCTGTCGCATACGCATTAAAATTAGCTCCGCAAATGAAGGAAGATGAAGGACTTGTTATTTGTTTATCTGGCCGCGGCGATAAAGATGTAGAGAGTATAAAACGTTATATGGAAGAGGTGTAAAAAATGGGAGTAGAAAAAATTAAAGCAGCGTTTGAAAATGGCAAGAAAGCATTTATTCCGTACGTAATGGGCGGAGATGGTGGACTTGAGAAATTAAAAGAAAGAATTCGTTTTCTAGATGAGGCTGGAGCAAGCATCGTTGAAATTGGTATTCCGTTTTCAGATCCAGTCGCAGATGGTCCAACGATTCAAAGAGCAGGAAAGCGAGCGTTAGATAGCGGTGTAACATTAAAAGGCATTTTTCAAGCTTTAGCGGAAGTAAGGAAAGAAGTACAAATGCCATTTGTTCTTATGACATATTTAAATCCGGTACTTGCATTCGGAAAAGAGCGATTCATCGAGAACTGTATGGAAGCAGGTGTAGACGGCATCATCGTACCAGACTTACCGTATGAAGAACAAAATATTATTGCTCCGTTACTTCGAGAGGCAAACATTGCGCTCATTCCACTCGTTACCGTAACGAGCCCTATTGAAAGAATTGAAAAAATTACGAGTGAATCAGAAGGGTTCGTTTATGCTGTTACAGTAGCGGGCGTAACGGGAGTACGTCAAAACTTTAAAGAGGAGATTCATAGTTACTTAGAAAAAGTAAAATCACACGTCAACTTACCAGTAGTCGCTGGATTTGGCATTTCAACAAAAGAACATGTAGAAGAAATGGTTACAATATGCGACGGAGTTGTCGTTGGAAGTAAGATCATTGAGCTTTTAGAAAATGAAAAGCGAGAAGAAATATGTGAATTAATATATGCAACAAAACAAAAAGAAGAGGCGTAGTCTCTTCTTTTTGTTTTGCGTAATAAATGTTAAAATATACAGAAAATACATATAATTCAGAGGGTGAGAAGGCATGCTAAGACGGAAATTACTATATCTTCTTTTAACTGTACCACTATACGCTTGGCTCATTAGCATGACGAAAATAGAGTTGATGGCTCTATTTTTAGGATATGTATTCATCTTTTCAAATTTAAATCGCATTCAAGAACAGTCTATTTTAGAAATATGTATATTTTCGATTAGTGTAGAATTATTTAGTATCGTTTCGATTGTATTATTAAACGAATTATTCAGGTGGATTCATTCATTTGAATTAATGAAATTTGGAAATATTGTATTGCAAGTAATATGTGCTTATATTGTGTTTGTTGTGTTAGATAAAATAGTCGGACAGCAGACAGTTTTTCAGGATAATAGAAAATGGGAGTGATTTAAAAAAGGAGCTAAACGGCTCCTTTTTTAAATCTGTTGTAAAAACAATTGAAAATTATGACATCTGTTATATAATAGTTAAAAATTGTATTTTATAACGAAATGAGATGATAACATGGTCATATTGTTGGCACTTATCCCAATTATAATGATTTTCATTTGTTTATTTTTATTTAAACAAACGTCATTAAGGTCTTCGTTAATTTCTTATGCTGTGTCTGTTGGAATCGTTTTACTCTCGCCAACGTTTCGATTAGGGATAAGTGAAACTGTGCACGCAACGATTAAAGGGTGGTTAATTTGTTTTATTGTCGGGTACGTTTTATTTTTCGGTATTTTTTTATTTCACCTCATGAACAAAATGGGGTACATCGATCAAGTAGCACGTTTTCTAGAAGAAGTTACTCAGGATCGCTTATTACAAATGCTGCTTATGTGTTTTGGCATTTGCCCGCTTATTGAATCAGTAAGTGGATTCGGTATCGGCTTCATGGTTGCAGCACCTATTTTTCTTTCACTAGGATATAAACCATTTCAAGCTGTACTGCTCTCATTTATCGGCTTACTAGCTAGTTCATGGGGCGCAATGGCAACTGGTACGATTATCGGTTCGCAGCTAATAAATATGCCTCTTACAACACTTGGTACAAATACAGCGCTATTAAGTATTCCGATGTTTGCTTACTTTATTATTCTTTCTTTACACGTTGTTGGCGGCTGGCAAGCGATTATAGAAAAGTGGAAAGAAGGAGTAGGATTCTTTCTATTATTTTCTCTCGGAATCTATCTTTCTAACGCATACGTAAGCGTGGAACTAGCCGGGATATTAAGTTCTATCGTTACGATTACATTTGGCTTTCTTATCATTAAATTAAAAGGAAAAAGTGGGCAAAATCTTATAACAGAACATGCGGCTGCAACGGAGAGAGAAGTATCCATTATAAAAATTATTAGCCCTTATATATTTCTAACAGTTTGTATTTTACTTTCTCGCCTCGTTCCAGCATTACATGATTTGTTCAGATCATATGCGGTTCTCGATTTGAAATCATACTCTTACAAACTAGAGTTACTATATTCACCAGGATTTTGGCTCGTTATGACTTGCTTATTTACTATTATTTTCTTCCGCATCCCGTCTAATATTATTAAACAATCACTCTCGCAAACGATCAAACAATGGATTCCTTTTGCGATTACGACGACAATGTTTATCGCCATTTCAGAACTAATGGGTGCATCAGGCATGCATTCATTACTCGCAAAGACAGCTGGTGAAACATTTGGAACCTTTTTCGTTTTCGTTGCTCCGTTTATTGGCGCTATTGGTGGATTTTTAACAGGTAGTAACGCAGGATCAAATGCAATGTTTATAAAACTACAAATGCAAACCGCACAAAACGTAGCACTCCCGTGGCAATACGTCACAACACTGCAAAACACCGCATCATCAGTAGCGACAATCGCTTGCCCGTCACGGATTACACTAGGTGCTTACTTATGTAATATCCCTTACCGTGAAAATGAACTGTTAAAGAAGACGACGATAATGATCTTTGGTGCGGTTTTGCTTGTAATGGTAGAAGTTATTGTTTGGTATATGTTGAGAAATTAAAAATCCTCCTAACATAGGAGGATTTTTTTTATGAGTGGATAATGTTTTAAATATGAAAAGCTTCTACTAAGTCAACAACCCGCCACTTAACACCCTTACGGGTCGTTTGAAGTGGGGGCTTGCGTCTGTCGGAGTTCGACAGTGCTTCTACCCTCATAGAGAGCAACTACGCTTATTCCTACCCAGTAGTACGAACGAGCAATGCTCTCCTACCTTAGTATGGTGGAGCATAAGGACGGTTGACTTCGCCCCTACCACAAGAGCTATACTCCTGTGGTAACTACACTGATATGCTTAATTCCCTTACGGTGTAGATTCATCGCACCAATACGGTCATCATTTGATTGGTATTGGCAATTTTTACACTTAAAAGTGTGTAGCTTTTTATTACGATTCGCTTTTTCAATGTTTCCGCACTTAGGGCAAGTTTGGGAAGTATATTTGGGGTCTACCACAATTACCTTTTGTCCATTCAATTCAGCTTTATACTCAAGCATTTGACGGAACTGATAGAAAGCCCAAGATACAGAAACATAGCGGTTTTTCACTCGTACTTTCTCTGTCGCAGAACGAACCCCTGTTAAGTCTTCTAAAACAAACATAGTACCTCTAGGGTATGCCTCAACGAGTGCCTTTGTAATTTGATGGTTTACATCAGTTACATAACGGTTTTCTCTTGAGCCAATTTGTTTTATTTTCTTACGAGAAGATGGTGTTTGTCGTGTTTGTAATTGCTTACGAGTAGCTTTAAATTTACCACGCTTATGTTTAACAATATTTCCGTTGTAGAAGGTTGTTTTGCCCTGACTATCATAAGTGGTTGCAAGGAAGTTGATTCCTAAATCAACACCAACGATGTTGTTTACATCTGCGAAATCTAATGTTTGGTACTCTTTTGTCATCGGGATATGTAAGAACCACTTTTTGTACTTATGCACTAATTTAGCAGTACCAAATTTCCAAGTGCTGTTGAAGTATTTCTTCATAGCCTTACGCTCATAATTTAGTTTTAGGCGACCTTCAAGCGTGTTTACACTAAATTGGTTTTTGGTTAGTGAATAATCTCGATTCCAGACTAAATCATATTCTGCAAGTTTGAAGTCAATCAAAGACCATTCATGTCCATTTGATTTAGCCGACTTGTAACGAGCAATTACAGTTTTCATCACAGATTGAGCCATTTGACTTTTTAACCTAAATTGATTTCGCAAATCAGAATAAGATAAGTTATTGAGATTTACTTGATTAAGGTTCTTTGTTTCAAATATGTGTTTTGATAACCAATTACAAGCCTTGCGGTAAGCGTTCGTTGTTATCTTTAGACTTTCAGCTTGATTATCGGAAACATGGATTTGTATTTTTGCAGTAATTGTAGGCATTATTTTCACCGCCTTTCACTAATTAAATTGTAACAGATTTTTAGTGAAAGCAAACAACTTAAGTAGAGAAAGTAGGAGGCAAGGTGGAAGTTTCAGATACTTGATATGGTACAGAATCTTAGGATTTTTAACGTACCATACCGTATCTGCCGGCAATTCCTCCCCCACTTATCGTTGGGATATCGCCCTTCACACGATTGAAGTAGGGGGTATCCTTGCCGATTTTAGATGAATAGGAGATGAAATGTATGCCCCTAAAAAACTACGGTGTGTTAAAAGGTACAGTTATACAATCAAAGATTGGAAAAGGGAAGACACCTCATTATCAAGTTCATTTACAGGGCGAGACTGGAGTAGATTATCGTATTGCTATTAACGTAAAGTCGCAAAGTTATCCGTCAGAAGTTTTATATTTTGCGAGTAACGATATTCGGTCAGAGGCGATTCACATTTTACCGACATTACCATTTGGTTTTACGGAAGTAAAAAACAATGAACCGAAAGTGGCTTTAGATTATGTAAGAGGAAATCTATTTGACTCAAAACAAATGATTCCTTTGCCTCCCGAAAAAGCAGGAGCAGATAATGATTTAAACGAAAAAATAGAACGTTATATAAAGCGAGCGATGGAAGAAAAAGCAATTATTTACGCGTTTGGCGAAAGATGGGGACCAGAAGAAAACACACCAGATTCCTATTTTCATTTCAAACCAGGAAACGGTATACATGATATTCACATGAATCAAGGGAATGTAGAAAAATGGCAAGGTGATGATGGCATCTGGCAAGATGGAGGAATACTTATTCACTTTGAAAAGGAAGAAGAATGGATTGGTATCTTTCTTGCATTCCAATCACAGTCATGGTGTACCGATGAAGAGGGGCATGCTCGTGTTCCGGTTGAGCATTGTGATTATAAGGGGAATAATTAATAAGAAGAGGGCGTTCAAAAAGAACGCCCTCTTCTTATTTTATAAAACGAAAAACTAACGAGTGTAGAAAGACAAGAGAACAGCAGTGCCACACTAGAAAACGCAATGAGATACATATTATATTTCATAACCTGTCCAATTAGCTGATTACTGTCGTATTGAAACAGTCCTGCTATTATGTTGAATAAAAATAACACGATAAACATGACGACAACACCGTCTATTGATCCTTTAATGTCTGGTTTACTTAAAGCGATATGTGCGGAAATGCAAATGGCGATAAATAAAAATAACCAAAAGGAAGGATTCAATAAATTACCGATTGTAAATAAGCTTTTCAATAATACAAACGTCGACAAGAGCATGTTTTGGATCATTTCTAGATTAATAGAAGTAGAAGCGATCGTTTTTTCGAGGGTTGTATTAAATAAAAAATATGATTCTGGTATGAAATAACGCATTAAAAGGATTAATGCAGTAATACCAGAAATAATAGGCCCAATGCCGATGAAGAAATTCCCAATTCGTTGATACACACTTTTTTGATTGTATTGATGTTGTACGTAACCTAAAGCCCCTTGACTTGTATCTGTTGGGAAGAACTGAGTCGCTACAATTTTATGACGGAACAGTACGCACATAATGGCATGTCCAAGTTCGTGAATAGGAACACCAACCCACGCAGTCAAAAGAAATCCCTTTCTCCCAAAGGCTCTCGACCAATACATTCGTGTGAGAGATTCTAAATAACCTAATAAAAATCCAATTACAATGATAACGCCAATTAAGGAAAATAATTGGATTATGCTTGTAAGGAGTATTTGAAAAATTGAGTTTACCAATTCCATTATCTTTCATCCAATCTGTTAAAAATGTTATTTGTTCTGTTTCATAATAGCATTATTTTTCAAGATTGCTAGCACATATATTTTCTTTCGGAAGAAGGATTTCATAATCTTTTTCTTGTAGTCATGTTTTATGTACAAAGTCATATATTGAATTTGTAACACCCTATAAGGTATATGCTTAAGGAGGGATTAGAGAATGAAATGTCCGTCATGTCATACAGAACATGCAGTAGAGGCAAAGTTTTGCGGGAATTGTGGACATTCGTTAACGGAAGAAGTAGTGGCAAGTAGTGGCAAAGAAGAAGGGCAGGAACAAGCGCGTGTGGCACAAGAAAAGGAAACGCGTCCAAATGAAACGGTAGAACAAGCGAAGCGGTTTGCGAGCGGCTATTTTCAATTTTTTAAACGTGCATTACAAGCACCGACAGCGATTATGAAAAGCGGCACTATTGAAGTACGAAATGGAATTGTAAGTCTTGTTCTTATTTGTTTTTTAGGAGCATGTATTTTTTATAGAATGATGAGTGCAGCATCAGCAGTTACGAGAACATTTGCACCAGATATATCTACTCCCACGTTTTTTGGAGAATCTATAACGGTCTTTTTCTTTTTATTAATTTTAACTTTATTTGTCGGATTTATTATTTTTGTAAGTGGTAAGATGATGAAATCATCTTTTTCGTTTCTTGAAGTATTTGGTATATGGGGAACGATAGCGACGCCGGCTATTGTCATATTAGTTCTTTCTTTTCTTTTTAGTTTTTTATTAATCTTTTTCTTACCGATATTATTATCGGTAGTTGCAACTTATATAGGGATTAGTATAACTGTAGCCGTATTAAAACTAGACAATGGCGGATTAGATCTCGTTTACACACTTATTATTGCAAATGTTTTAATTGGAATTGCAACGTTCATTGTACTTTGGTCTTACATTAGCACGATAATTCAAGCCTTAACACAGGGAATAACTGGCTTCTAATGAAAAGGTGGTTGACTGAATGAATGTATGTACAAAGTGCGGAGTTCAGTTTGAAGATGGTGTACAATTTTGTCAAAACTGCGGGATGAAGAGGGGAAGTCCTGCAGTAAAGAAGAACATGAGCGGTGGTACAAAAGTTGGCATTACACTGTTAGCACTATTTGTTATAGCGATTATTGGATTGTATTTGTACGGATCATCGTATTATACGCAGGTGGCACAAGTAGACCGGATGATTACGATTTTACAAGAGCGGGACGGAGAGAAATTAGCTGAGATCGTTACGGCAGATGATCCATCGGTTATGATAACGAGAGAGAGTTTAACGCCTCTATTTTCATATATAAAAGAAAATCCATCTTACGTAAATGAATTAAAAGGATATTTGAGACAAGGTGAAAAACAACGGGACGGAATAGAAAGGGCTGATTTTTCATTAACGAAAGACGGAAAGTATTTCTTTATATTTGATCGGTATAAATTGAAAGCGAAGACGTACTATACAACTTTGCTTACAAATGAAAAAGGCGTATCGTTAAAAATGAACGGAAAAGAAATTGATAAGACAGATGACAAAAAGTTTGAGAAGCAATATGGGCCATTTCTTCCGGGAAATCAAGTGTTTCAATCAGAATATAAAAATGACTATGTAAAACTATCACGTGAGGAAAAGGTTGTACTTATGAAACAAAGCCAAAATAACGTAACGATAGATTTAACGTTGCAAGGTCAATATATTACAGTTCAAACGAACGCGCCTGGTGCAACATTGTACGTAAATCAAAAACCAGTTACAGCGCTCGCAGGAGAAGAAATTACATGGGGGCCTGTAGCGACTGATGGAAGCGCGAAAATTTATTTAGAACGAAATGGAGAAAATGGACGGGAAACGACAAAAGTAGAGACGGTAACGGCACTTTCGTCTTATAATCTTCCATTCCAAACGAAAAGTGCAGAAAAAACAGTTGTTTATAATGTTACCCCGTCACCTACGACTGGGTATGTATATAATGGTTTCATCTTTCCTGATAGTGATATTCGAAAATTAACGAGCACAGATTTAACCTATTTATCGAAAGAACAGTTGAAAATTGCTAGAAATGAAATATATGCAAGGCATGGACATATTTTTCAAACGAAAGATATGCAAGCGTATTTTGCAAAACAGTCTTGGTATAGAGAAAATCCTTATTTTACAGGAAAGTTAACAGATATCGAAACTTATAATATTGAACTAATTAAATCAAGAGAATAGAGCGCGGGAAAAAGGTACAGTGCATATTACTGTACCTTTTTTATGATTATTTAGCTGGACCAGGATCCCTAGAGAAAAAGATATGAAAGAGAAATGTGACTTTACTTGCTCCCCCTGATGTACTGGCTTGCACATCAGATAAAGAACTAGACGTTAAAGCAGCTTCGGAATGAGGAGGGACGATTATTTTAAGCGTATCATCTGATTCTGATGATGCAGTAACTGTTATTGTATCGTCAGAAAAATTTATAATTTTAACAGTACCGACTGGAAAGATGGCCTTGCGAGCGTGTGATGCAGAAGCGAAGCGGGCAGCTTTCCAAATAGTTTGTGAGAAAGTGTCATTGTCAGATAACCAAGCACGAGCACTGTATAAAGTTACACTAACGGTAAACTCCTGTTCAAGCGGAAGGGCGGGTTTCGGTTCTATCGGTTCCTCTGGAAGCTGGACGAGAAGGCCGGCGCACATGTATGTTTCACCTACTTTCAATAGCTACTGTTATAGCATATTAAACATGTTGTTTATAAGACACGACGGTTACCTATTCAAGCATAGGTTTGTGCACCAAATTTGAAGATGAAATTCTCTTTCTTTACAATGGAAGTAGGTGTTATTTCTATAAAATATGGAAAACGTAAAGAGTATGTAAAAAAAGAAGGAGTGGTAAAGTGAACTATGTCATTATTGGCGGAGATGCAGCTGGTATGAGTGCAGCTATGCAAATTGTTAGAAACGATGAAACTGCAAATGTTGTGACGCTAGAAAAAGGTGAAATCTATTCATACGCTCAGTGCGGATTACCTTATGTTATTAGTGGTGCTATCGCTTCAACTGAAAAATTAGTTGCGCGCAATGTAAAGACATTTCGTGATAAATATGGCATTGATGCAAAAGTGCGTCATGAAGTAACGAAAGTAGATACGGAAAAGAAAATGGTGTACGCAGAACATACGAAGACGAAAGATGTTTTTGAATTTCCATATGATCGATTATTAATTGCGACTGGAGTGCGTCCTGTTATGCCAGAATGGGAAGGTCGAGAGCTGCAAGGCGTTCATCTTTTAAAAACAATTCCGGATGCTGAGCGCATATTAAAAACGCTAAAAACGAATAAAGTTGAAGATGTAACCATTATTGGCGGCGGTGCAATCGGACTGGAGATGGCAGAAACATTCGTCGAACTTGGTAAGAAAGTAAGAATGATTGAACGAAATGATCATATCGGTACGATTTATGATGCAGATATGGCTGAATATATACATAAAGAAGCAGATAAACACAATATTGAAATTTTAACGAATGAAAATGTAAAAGCATTTAAAGGAAATGAACGAGTAGAAGCAATCGAAACGGATAAAGGTACGTATAAAGCAGATCTTGTTTTAGTGTCGGTTGGAGTGAAGCCAAATACTGATTTTCTTGAAGGGACAAATATAAGTAAGAATCATAAAGGAGCAATCGAAGTAAATGCATATATGCAAACGAATGTGCAAGACGTATATGCAGCCGGTGATTGCGCAACACATTATCACGTTATAAAAGAAATTCATGACCATATACCAATTGGAACGACTGCCAATAAACAAGGGAGACTTGCCGGACTTAATATGGTCGATAAACGAAGAGCATTTAAAGGCACGTTAGGCACAGGCATTATTAAATTTATGGATTTGACACTCGCAAGAACAGGCTTAAATGAAAAAGAAGCAAAAGGGCTACACATTCCGTATAAAACGGTCAAAGTAGATTCTACAAATATGGCGGGCTATTATCCAAATGCAAAACCACTTTACTTGAAATTACTATATCGCTCCGATACGAAACAATTATTGGGCGGGCAAGTAATTGGAGAAGAAGGCGTAGATAAACGTATTGATGTGATCGCGATGGCGCTTTTCAATAAAATGAGCATTCATGATTTAGAAGACGTCGACTTAAGTTATGCACCACCATATAACAGCGTTTGGGATCCAATTCAGCAAGCGGCAAGGAGAGCAGAATAGCACTTTTTAAAGTGCTATTTTTTTGTTAAAGGGGAATTATCATTTTTGTCGAATGAAGAGGGTTGGGAAATAGTTACATATGAGGAAGGGGAGTTTTTTATGATTGTAGCACTTCAAAAAATTCAAGAATCAGAAAAAGAAATATTACGTAATTTGTACGCATTATATCTTCATGACCTTTCTAAGTTCACTATGAATATAACTATCGGAGCGAATGGATTTTTTGAATACGAAGGTTTGCATATGTTTTGGAAAAATGACGGAATCACGCCGTATTTTATAAAAGTTGATCATAGTATTGTAGGATTCTTATTACTACTGGAACGTCCGTTTTTGAAGAAGGAAAATGATTTTGGTATTAATGATATTTTCATATTGAATCAATATAAAGGAAAAGGAATCGGTAAACAAGCTGTTGAGAATTTACTAGAAGAGAAAAGAGGACAATATTTCGTTATCGAACTTGTAAAAAATGTACCAGCAGTGTCGTTTTGGAAGAAAGTATATAAAGAACTGAACATTGAATTTGATGAGAGAGAGCAGTTAATTGATGAGGAAGAATGCCTCGTTCAAACGTTTAAAATTTAATGAAATTGGTGTTCCTTTTATATTACTTTGAAATTTAACTTTATCCCGCAAAAGCCCGATTGGTTCAACTAATAATCAGTGGGGATGAAGACCCCTATTGATTAAAGTTTCACTTTATTTTGAATATACCGTTCCCCCTTGAAAACATATTACTAATCGCTTATATTTTCATATAGTATTTATTTTTTTAATGAAGCAATGAACGAACCAGGGGGCGCAGTATGGCAATTAATATGAAAACAATCGAAGAATGGATTGTTGAATCAAATACAAGACATGAAGAAGACTTTGGACACGTTGTGGAAGAAATGAAAGAAGTATGTGTCGGACTTGATAACGCGACATTAATTTATACGAAAAATGTATTTTGTTTCGGTAAAAAAGTAGAAGTATTTTTCTTCTTCCAAGACCATGTCGTGATCGGACAAGAAAAAGACGAATATATTGAGATTGAAAAATTAAAGTATGATGATATTACAAATAGTAATTTAAAAACAAATGACAAAAATACAACGTTAGAATTAAAGTTTGCTAACGGACAATCTATTAATTTAGATAGTTTAAATGATAACTACGGTACGAAAAATTGGTTGTTTGCTAGACAAATTAAGAGTATTTTTAAGTTAATCTAGTAAAAAGCAGGCCCATAAAGGTCTGCTTTTTTACTTATTTCCTATTACACAAAGACATCCTCTTTCTTCGTAACATTTCACACTTTTAAATCCTGTCTTATAAAATAGGTTTATTAATTCTTCAGTCGTTTTACATTTCTCCATATGATATTGAATTTTGAAAGTTTCAGCCACTAATAAAAAGGAGCCGTCTGGTTTTAAGACGCGAAATACTTCTTTTATATCTTGTTCAACATCAGGCCAAAAATAATGAGTTTGAAAGGCGGTAATGAGATCGAAGAAGTTCGTATGATGTGGAATAGAAGAAACGCTTGCTTGTTGAACAATTACTTTTTGTTTTTGAACATCTTTTGCATTCGTCTGTATAGAATTTTTCACAGCTTGATCGGAGTAATCAATCCCATATATTTCCCCAAGTGGAGTTCGTTTTGAAAGAGTGTGTATGGTTTTGCCTCCACCACAGCCGATGTCTAATACGACTGCATCTGTCTTTATGTGTACTTTCTGTAATGCCCAATTTATTAATCTCGTATGTGCAGCGTTCATAATACAAAGCATGGAGGAACCAATTGTTCCGCTAGGATTTTTTGCTTGCTGAATTAACCGTTGTAAAATGTTCAAGTTAAATTCTCCTTTTATGTAAGAATATATACTCATTTCTCTTTTTATAAATTAAATCCTTTAAAAAAAAGCACGCCGATAGACGGCGTGCTTTTAACTATGCAAAGCCCCTTTTAACCAATTTCGCGCCCGATATGCCCCAACTGGAACTTGAATAAGAGATGTTTCATTCCCAGCATCAATTCCGTACAATTGATCACATGAATTTGTATCAAAACTTAGTAACGGATGCCCACCCATCCCCATAGCAGTTGCAGCAAAAACGAGTTTATGAACGAGGATACCAGCTTCCATTTGGTGAATACGGTATCCTCTATAGCCTAATGCACGTGTATAGTAATCTTTCTTTCCGACTACATGTAAGCAAAGTGGTACTTGAAAAAGGTTTACGTTATCCATCGTCATACTAGATTGAAGGAGATAACGAAGGTCCCCATATCGAAGTGGTTGTATGGAATGTGTTTTACTGTTATAAGTGTAAGCGCCGTTTTCTATATCTTTTACGTTATAGAAACATCCATATAATGAGACGCGTGCATTTTCATTTACATACTTACCATCAAGGTCGCTGTAATAGGGGAAGGAGAGGCTCGCTTCTTGTAGTAAAGTAGCGAGCTCAGCTGCATCCCATTTCGTTAAAATAAAGTCCGCATCAGGAGAATATCGTTTTTTACAAAGTTGTAGGAAATCATACGATAACCGTTCTACTTTCGGTAGCTGTACAGCGTACGTATTATGTTGATAGTGCTCTTCATGATGTAGTGTTTGGAAGTGTGCTGTCGATTCAATCATAGAAGCTTCATTTATTTTTGTTATCATCGGATGTTCATTTACATGTTTTGAGCGAACGAAATGTTCATGTGCTAACGGCGGAATTTGTTGCAACAACTCATGAGAAGTAACTGTTTTATTTTCACGGTAATCATTGTGAAACCAATTAGTTTCTGGTTCTGTACTTAAAGGAATGACGGCATACACACTTTCTTCAACTTCTGACAATCCGAGTAAATGATTCAGTGCACGGTCTAGAAATTGAAAGTATACGCCATTCGTATAACCGAACTGTTTTGCACATTCTAGTAATTGTCCAATGAGAACCCCGCTATCTAATCCTTGAAGGCGATATGAAAAGTTATTGTATTTAAAGAAGTTTTTCCAAAACATAGTGGATACGAATGCGGCACCGAAACAATCATGTATATTACAGCGATTACCGAGTGCGTCTGCTAAATAAGAATCGAAATTTCCTTCGCGAAGTAAAATAAGTCGGTGATGCGCGGCGTCATAATGGTAAATGCCGTCTGGATAATCGTCAATCTTTAAATAGATATACAATTCATTCGGATATAAAGCACCGCCTGAAGGAATGGATCTGCGTAATACATTTCTCTCGCTATTTAGCTGACATAATTGTGTTACACCAAATGAATACCAAAGATAGTGACCAATCTCATTTAGAGTAGGTGTAGTAGAAGAGTTCGATAAAGATAACGGGATTTCTAAGGAGAGCGGGATGGTAGGTACATTTCGATATAATTTATAAGGAAGCGGTGCGTCTTTCCAGTCCACCTCATGATTCGGCATAATTTCATCAATAGAGAAATGGAGATGATGTAAAAAAGTATCTAGCTGCATGAAATCCCTCCTTTACTATGGAAACGGGTGCGGATGTGGATTTAATTGTTCATTTGTTAACGGTTCAGCGCTATATCCAAGTGTCATCGGTACGGTATAGACTCTATCTAATCCTGTAACACGAGTAAGGTGATGGCCGAATGTCATCGGTAACATGCCTGGAATAATGACTTTTACACAGTGTAGTCCGTTCTTTTCTATAAGGGGAACGGTTTGATCTACAACGATTATTTCAAGATTAGATTGATGCAAACGATTTAAAAGTTGGTGGAGATCGGATGTTAAATCCATATCAAATGATTGTGATACATTCATTTCTTGGAACGTTTGCACCGGTGCATCTTCTCGTAAAAGGAAGTGAAGACGTTCTTCCGTTTCTTTCAATCCGTACAGCATACTATGGTCTTCCATTTTATTAACGAAATAAGGATCTTGTAAGCACTTTTCATAGTATTCTCTTTTGTGCTCGAGCTCATCATCTGTTATAAGTAACATGCCTGCTATTTCTTGAATGGCACTTTTTAAAGCTCGAATAGGATCTAAATGAGCGCCTCCCGCACAAACAACGTTCATTCCATTTTCACGTGTATTTTTTGCAATTACCCATAAGCTCGGGATGCCGTGTTCCATCGTCGCATTAAAAGTGTGTAATTCATACCCGGTAATTGTACGTAACCGCTGGATCATTAATTGTAATTCTGTATCGTTTGCTGAATTAAGATCAAGGCGGGGAAGAGGTAATTCGGCATACCAAGTGAGTAAGAAGGCATCACGCTCTACAATTTCTAAAATGCCGTGAAAAATCGCTTCTTCTAAACTACCGCCAATTGCACATCCATTTGATGTTTCATACACGAAAGCATCTCGATGACCAAGGCTATAATAAGCAATTGATTCAGGAACTAAAAGCGGTCTGTTTTGTGATAAAGAATATCCCCGTACCCAGTTTTGCTCATAATTAGAATCAAACGGCTTAAATGGAAAATTATCACGATTGTAGTGTTCATTTGTATGCACACCGAGTGTAAGGGGATTTAGTGCATGTTCCTCTAAATCATGAAAACTACCATGCACATTTGTCTTTTTCCCGCGAGGCGACATACCGCAATATCGTTCTAAACCTTCTAAAATAGCAGTTGCTTCACTGACTGCAAATGAATGAGTTCGGCCTGCAACACCTTCATTTCCAAACATTAATGGCATGTTTATAATGACGTCAGCGAATGGTAATAAAGAATGCTGCATTTTGCCGTTCAACATACCGACCCGATAATCTAAATAGTCTCTCGTTAAAAATGTGTTTAATTCATGAATGGAACGGCAGCGATACGTTTCGGTGCTTACTTTTAAACTCGGTTGTAAAGAAACTTCCGCCGCATCCGCAGTATCATCAGGTAAACTACTACATACAGGACAGAGAGGATCTGGAAGAAAAGAATGCCGCGTACATTGTAATGTTTGTAAGTTTAGTAAAATAAGTTCATTTTCTAAAGAAGAATGGTTATGAGTTAATATTTTTTCTGTTTCGGCACAAATAAGATGGCACATTTGTAACATTCCATTTTGGGTGGCACGTACATCACGCCTCGTTCCATTTTCGGCTTTAAAGGCATATTTCCGCTGTAGTTCCCACATTTCTTTTTGATCAAAGCCAGCGATAAAACGGCGTCCATCAGAACAATGGGAACATCCGGGCGTAAGAGGATGAATGTAAGGACCGATAATACCTTCGCCAAATGAAGTGAAACCACGAAGCCACGGAATATGATTTGAGCGAAAAATAAGTTCGGCATCATGATGAATAGTAGAAGGAGATCCGTCATGTAATACGAGAGCGAGATGAATATTTTCAGGGAGTTCTTCTGTAAGGGTATGTTGACGAATGATGGAATATCGTTCGCATAATTGATCATGTACATAGTCTGCGAGTAGGCCATCTCCTATAAGCAATATATTTTGAATCATAAACCGTCCTCCTTTGCAATTAATACCCCATACACACTGTCTAAGTTTTCTTTCAAAAATGGTTCGATTGCTAAATCAAACACGAAGGGATAAAAATTATGTTCTTCTAAATGCTGTAAGGCAAGCTGTAAAGATTGCGCACTTGGAATTTCTTCTTCCGCTTGTATCTCCACCCTAAAAGAATCAGTGTCATATAAAATAATAGATGAGTCATACAAAATATTAGCTCTGTAAGGAATTTCTTCATTTTGAATGTGAAAGAGTGATAGTTGTAGTGCGTTTCGTAACGCTAACGTCATATTTATATTAGATGCACCGTACCATCTATCATTTATACCGATCCAAACGACAGGAAAACTAAGAATCTCTTCGCTCATTGCTATTTGAGGTGTTTCATGGATTGTAGAGAGAGCATCGTAATAAAATCTACAATGTTTATCTTGAATATCAGTTAAATCAACAGTTGTAAGTTCTTCTAGCGTATGTGACTGCCGCTCATACAGTTTATTGTTTAAATGTTGCTGTAGTGCCCGGTAAAATCCTTCTGTCATCGTTTCTCCAGCACCGATACCGATATCGTTATGTTCAGGAATAAGGCGGTGAATGATTTCTGCTACATATGTTTCAATTCCTGTTAAACCAGCTTCTCGGCGTGCTTCATTATGAGTCAATCCACTGCAAGTCATAAGAGGCAGAAGGGGAGCTGGGCCATCTGATAGTGGAGTGGCTACTTGAATATAGCACTGTGATAACGGTAATTGATATGAATCTTGTTCATCCCATACATGGAATATACCGGCTTCTTTAGAAGTTAGTGAGTCAAAAAATCGGAATACATCAGTTGAAGTATGTTGGTTCGACCGATGCTCAAGTTTTTCAGAAAGATTTTCTATCGTATCAATTGTAAAACTTTCATCAGTTGCAAGAGGATGTTTTATAAAAGAATGCCACGTTCCTTCGAGTGTTTCATAGTTTAATAAAAAGAATTGTGCTTCTTTTTCCCGATGTGAATCATCTGCGACATGCTTAAATAATTCAAAAACGATTACATTTGTTAACATTGCAGATGTAATTGGTGAGAAGGAATCCGATGAATTTTCATTTTGTAAAGTCGTTTCATGTAGTCGATGCCATGCGGATTCCCAGCATTCATCACGATTTTCCGTTACGACAGGCCCAGCTATACCGAGTGTAGATAAACAAATAGCTGGTATGAAATTCTTTTTCGTTTCTCTACAAATAGTGTGAACTGTTTGTAAACCATCAATGTCTCCATTTTGAGAAACATATAAAATCCAATCAAAAGGTTCGAATACTTCATGCAAGGGACGGTCAATTGTAGTATCGATTTCTTGAACAAGTACATTGTTATCAACTTCATATGCACGTTCTATTAGCTCATGTATTCTGTCATAGTTTGTTTCATCACGATCTGTAACGAGGTAATGAAATGTAGGTAAACCAGATTCTAATAAAGAAGAAACTAAGGAAGTAAGCATATCCCCAGAACCAAGTACAAGTACATTTGCCCCGCGGTACGTTTCGAATTTTAAAGCACCTGAATGAGAATCAGCTTCTAAAAATTCAATTTGAGAAGCATATCTGTCGAGTAATGTACTGTTTAATTCATGAGGTGCATCTTGATTTGCATCGCGAACGAAACCATTTTCATATAAAACCTCTCCAATTTCAAATACACGATTTTGATAGGGGAGAGGGAGTCCATCAGTTATTTCTGCTAAAGAATAATTACCGTTAAACATGGGCATTAATTTTTCAATCCAGTCATAAATTCCAGCACCGTCCATGCGAAATGAACTGGCGTTATTTCGAAAATAGACACCCCCGTTTGAATCGGGGAGGAAGAAAGTATCCTTATTTACTTTAAGTTTTGCATGAATTGGAAGGTTATTCATTTTAATCCTCCTTACGTTTAGGCATACATTATTACTTTATGTCATGAAATTTGTCCCGTATGAACACAATAAAAAAAGGCTGTAGAATGATTCATTCTACAGCCTTTAATAGGTTAAAAATCTATCAACCTTCTAATAATAATGATTTTGGATCTTCAAGCATATCTTTAACAGCAACAAGGAAGCTAACTGCTTCTTTACCATCAACAATACGGTGATCGTAAGATAGTGCAAGGTACATCATCGGACGGTTTTCCATACGTTCTGCATCAATTGCAACTGGGCGTACTTGGATTTTATGCATTCCTAAAATACCAACTTGAGGGCTATTTAGGATTGGTGTTGACATTAGAGAACCGAATACACCACCGTTTGTAATTGTAAATGTACCACCTTGTAGTTCTTTTAATGAAAGTTTGTTATCGCGTGCTTTCATACCTAAATTACGAATTTCGCTTTCGATTTCAGCGAAGTTTAATTGGTTAGCATCGCGTACAACTGGAACAACTAATCCATCTGGAGCTGCTACTGCAATACCGATATCATAGAATTTTTTGATGATAAGCTCGTCACCTTGAATTTCAGCATTTAATAATGGGAATTGTTTTAATGCTGCAACAACTGCTTTTGTGAAGAATGACATGAAGCCAAGACGTACATCATGTTTTTTCTCGAAAGCATCTTTGCGTTCTTTACGTAATTCCATGATCGCACTCATATCAACTTCGTTAAATGTTGTTAACATTGCAGATGTTTGTTGAACTTCTACAAGACGTTTTGCAATTGTTTGACGGCGGCGGGACATTTTCACACGCTCAACTGGTTTTTCGAATTCAGTTTTTGCAACTGGAGCAGGAGCTGGACTCTTTGGAGCAGCTGGTGCTTCTTTTGGTGCTGCAGCATGAGCTTGTACATCATGTGGTCTCACGCGTCCAAGTGGATCTGTGCTACGTACGTCGTTTAAGTCGATTCCTAATTCACGAGCCATTTTTCTAGCAGCTGGTGATGCAATAGGACGGTTCGTATTTGGTAAGCCTTGTAGACCCGTAGTTTGTTCAGCATTTGGAGCTGCAGCTTTCGGTGCTTCAGCTGTTTCTTGTTTTGGTTGCTCAGCAGCTGGAGCAGGTGTACTTACTGCAACTGGTGCTCCATTAGCATCTAAAATTGCGATAGTTGCGCCAACTTCAACTGTATCCCCAGGTTCGCCTAGTAACTTCGATACAATACCTGAATCTTCTGCAATGATTTCTACATTGACTTTATCAGTTTCAAGCTCAACAACGCTGCCACCTTTCTCAACTTTGTCGCCTACGTTGATAAGCCATTGTGAAATAGTTCCTTCGGTAATAGATTCTGCAAGCTCAGGTACTTTAATTTCGATCATTTTAAATGTCCTCCCCTTATTTGCCTAACGGTGTGTTTTTTCTTCTTTTGTCTTCGGTAATCTCCATTTGTTAGCCGGGCCTTGGGCAGAATATCTGCCCAAGATCAAGCTAGAAACCTTCATTATTACTTTTTAGTTGCTGTAAACTTCAATTTCTTGTTTATCTTGACGGAAGTTATACTTCACATCTAAAGCATGTGCAACAATTAGCTCTTGCTCAGCTTTATGTGCGAATGGATCGCCGCCAGATGGACTAGAGCGATCAGGACGTCCAATGTAACCTGTTTTCACTTTATCTCCAGCAAGTTCGAACAGAATTGGAGCCATGTAATGCCATGCGCCCATATTACGAGGTTCTTCTTGAACCCAAATGATTTCTTCTAAGTTTTTAAAGCGTTTAATAATAGATTGAACTTTCTCAGCAGGGAATGGGTACAATTGCTCAATACGAACGACATGAACTTCGTCTAAGCTGTACTCGTGTTTACCAGACTCGATTTCTGCTGCTAAGTCAATCGCCATTTTACCTGTACTTAAAACAAGACGTTTTACTTTATTTGGTTTCATACCAAGGTTTTCTTGTTCTAAAGCAGGTTGGAAACGTCCTTCGCTTAACTGGCTAGCAGTTGAAAGCGTAAGTGGGTGACGTAACAAGCTCTTCGGCGTCATCAGTACTAATGGTCGAACAGCTTCTGTTCCTAAGATAGATGCTTGACGACGTAGGATATGGAAGTATTGTGCCGCGCTCGTTAAGTTTGCAACTGTCCAGTTATTCTCAGCAGCTAACTGTAAGAAACGCTCTGGACGTGCACTAGAGTGCTCTGGCCCTTGACCTTCATAACCGTGTGGTAATAGAAGAACTAAACCAGATTTTTGACCCCATTTTGCTCTTCCAGCTGAAACATATTGATCAAATAATGCTTGCGCAGTATTTGAGAAGTCACCATATTGTGCTTCCCACATAACAAGAGTTTCTGGAGCGAATACGTTATAACCATATTCGTAACCAACAACAGCAGCCTCTGATAACGGACTGTTATGAACAGAGAATGAAGCATTAATGTTTGGTAAGCGGTGTAATGGTGAATATGTTTCATTTGTTTCTGTATCGTGCAGTACGATATGACGGTGTGCGAATGTACCACGCTGTGAATCTTGACCAGTTAAACGAATTGGCGTACCTTCTTGTAAAATAGAAGCGAATGCTAACGATTCAGCAAGTGCCCATTCAATTTTACCGTTCTCTTCAAGAGCATCTTTACGGCGCTCAAGAATTTTCTTCACTTTTGGATATACGTTAAATCCTTCTGGCCAAGATAGTAGACCTTCGTTAATTGCACGAAGTGAGTCAAGTTCAATACCAGTATCGATTGGTTGAATACCTTTTGCGACAACATCGGGCACTTTAACGTGAATTGTTGCATCGCTCGTATCAGCTGGTGGTACTTGTGCATAATCGGATTTTAATTGCTCTTGTATAAACTGTGTAATTGTTTCAACCTCATCTGCATTTAGAACACCAGCAGCTTGTAATTGATCTGCGTAAATTGCTCTTACAGTAGGGTGGTTTTTAATTTTTTTGTACACTTGTGGTTGCGTAACCGCTGGGTCATCCATTTCGTTATGACCATATCGACGGTAACCGATTAAATCGATTAAGAAGTCTTTTTGGAACAACATGCGATATTGAATCGCAAGGTTAGCAGCTGCAAGACAAGCTTCTGGATCATCAGCGTTCACGTGAACAATCGGAATATCGAAACCTTTTGCAAGGTCACTTGAATATTTCGTAGAACGAGAATCATAGCTATCAGTCGTGAAACCAACTGCATTGTTTGCGATAACATGAATCGTTCCGCCTGTTTGATACGCGTTCAATCTGCTTAAGTTCAACGTTTCAGATACAATACCTTGACCAGGGAATGCAGCATCACCATGAACTAAAATTACGAATGATTTTGAAGTGTCTTGATCTGGAAGACCAGATTTTTTACGATTCTCTTGAGCAGCACGTGCGAAACCTTCGACTACAGGATTCACGAACTCAAGATGACTCGGGTTATTTGCTAATGTCACGCGAGTGCTAATTTCTTCGTTACTAACGACTTGTTCTCTACCTAGGTGGTATTTTACGTCGCCAGTCCAGCCAGAATTGGCTACTGCGCCTTCTATTTTTGCATGTTTGAACTCAGCAAACATGTGACTATATGGTTTTTCTAATACGTGAGCAAGTACGCTTAGACGACCGCGGTGAGCCATACCAATCATGACATCCTCTACGCCGTTCTTAGCACCTTCTAGAACAATTTCATCTAAAACAGGTACAAGCATATCAACGCCCTCGATAGAGAAACGTTTTTGCCCAACGAATGTTTTATGCAAGAATTGCTCGAAACCTTCAACAGCTGTTAAACGTTTTAAAAGAGCAGTTCGTTTTTTATTTGATAGTGGTTGACGCAATGAATTTGATTCCACCATTTGATGCAACCACGCGCGTTCTTCACTATCTTGTATATGAGAAAATTCATAAGCTAAAGATTTTGTATAAACGTCTTTTAATCTATGAATTACATCAAGTGCAGTGTGAATACCTTCTGGTGCATCTTGCCATACTGTTTTCGCTGGAATCGCTTTCAAGTCAGCATCGCTCAGTTCACTCATTGCTTTCTCAAGAAGTGATTGTCCATTTGCAGCATCTTCCATCGGGTTAATGTGAGCCAACGTATGCCCGAAAGAACGAATTTGCTCAACAAGTTGAACGACTTTAAGAATTTTTTCAATGTTACCTGTGTTTTGAGGAGAAAAATGTGTTGCTGTGTTGTCCCCTGTTACGACATCATCTTGAAACGAAGGAGCTCCAAAAATTTCAAAAAGCTCTTGTAATTCCGGATCAACAGAACCTGCTCCAGTTACGTAAAGATCATACTGCTCAATAACATAACCAAGGTTCGGACCGTGGAACTTGGCCCAAGGGTTTGTCGTTGTATTCTTCCTCGTCATTTGTTTAAACCTCCCAATGCATATAATCCTTTTCCATACAAAGGTGCATTTTGCTCTTTTTCAATAAGTAATGAATCAATAATCAATGTAAATGTTTTCTTTACTCTTATGTTATTACAATAATTTACATAATACCAAACACTATTACTTATCTGTTTTGTAAAAAAACATTCACAATAACTTATCACCCAAGTTAATCTTTCACTTTATAAAGTAATTTTACAGAAAAATGGGGTGGATATATTTGGTATGCCTATACTAATAGCTATAATTGTTGCATTTAAATATAGGAAAAATAATTAGAATGTTTCGATAAAAATTAGTTTGAATTATGTATATTGAAATAATAAGCGCTTTCATAGATATTATACAACAATATAACGGAATATAGTATAAAAAATAAAAAATTATGAATTTAGCGTAAACTTTATTTCGATAGTGTTAAATATCGAAAGGAAAATGAAGGATTTCTACAAAAAAAGTTGCTAAACATAAAAAATGCTCCATAAACAGTTAGTTTCTATAAATATGACGAAAAACACCGTAAAACAAATAACGTATTTCGTGAAATAAAGAAATAAATGAAATATTTTAAAAGGATAAAACAAATATGAAGATATTAAATTTTAAAAAAGGTGAGGAGGAAATATAGTAACGATTACATACAGTGTTCCGTGTTTTATTACAAAATAGACGTGCTGAAATCGAACAAGTTTCTTCTATATAAATAGAGTGAAAAATGATTGTGGTAAATGTAAAGGAACCTTGACGTAAAGTTTACTTTACATATATACTCGATATATGGGAGGAGGGAGAAATTTCCTTGGAAAATAAAATGGTCGAATACCGAAAGAAATTTGGACTATCTCAAGAAAAACTGGCTGAGAAACTCGGGGTTTCCAGACAAACCATTATCTCAATTGAAAAAGGGAAATACGATCCATCACTTCCGCTAGCATTTGAAATAGCGAAAACATTTCAGACAACGATAGAACATGTATTTATTTATGAAGGAAAAGAAGAGGGGGAATAGGGATGAGTTATTCACAAAAGTACTTTGTAATTATGGGGATTATTTTTCTATTTATGAGTGGATTTATGATATTAACAGGTATAATGACGCATTCTGCACCGCCAAGTCCTACTTATACGTTACTTGCAATGATGGTTATGTGTTTCTGCCTAAGCTACTTACACCCGCAATTTAAAGAAAAAGACGAGCGAATGAAACTTATTCGTTATAAAGGAATGTTTGTAACCTTTTTTGCATTAACAGCATATTATCTTCTTTTCTCTATCGGCTTAAACTTAAAAATACTTACACTATCTGCTACTGAATTATTGAATATACTTATGGCACTTACGATGAGTACCGTCTTTATCTCATTTGTTGTTTTGGCAAAAAGATATTAAGATGGAAGAGAGAAAGGAAGATTAACATATGCAAATGATGTATGCTTTTGGCATTGGGCTTGTATTATTTTTAGCTGTATTCTTATTTATTCGTAAAGACGTTCAAGGCGGGACGTTAACGAAACGAGGATTTTATAAAATGATCGGCTGTTTAGTTATTATGTTTATTGCGATTATTGTAATGATCGTTTTAATAAGTCGGTCACTATAGAATGTAAAAACGGAACCTTACTGCGGTAAGGTTTTTTTATTGTTAAACCTAAAAATTACCACTAAATCCATTTACTGTAAATAACTTATATTATATAATCCAATGAAATGATAGATAAGGAGTGTAGTATATGAATAAAAAAACTATCTTCTATTTATTAACTTGTCTACTACTTGTAGCTAGTACTACTTATATAATATGTAACAAACGAGAACAAGTGCCGCCTATATTAGTATGGGAGGATCAGGAGTACCACGTAACGAATGAACCTGCCAAAGTAGAAGAAGTTGGGCAAAAACTTGGTGAAGTAACAAAGAAAATTAAAACAAGTAAAAAACCTACTAAAAATAGAGAATCTAATACATTACAAGAGAAAACAGAAGTATTCACAATGATTGAGGAAGAAAAAAGTGATTACCAGCCTTTAATTATAAAGGAAACTTATAGTGATGAATATAGGGTAGTGAGGCCGATGTTGAAGCAAGTATTATGATGAAAAGGAGATTCATATGCAGACAGTAACTTCGTATCCGTGGTCGTTAAGAAAAATATTTGTCTTTTTCCTCCTATCGGTGCCGCTTACATTTTGATGAATAGAGGAGCAATACAAAAGAGAGATTTCATTTTATATTTATTATTTGCTGCTATTAATATATCGCTTTGGTTATCGTTTATGATCTTTGATCGGAGTATGTGGATGGTAGTAGGGCATTATTTGTTTGGAGCAGTTGTTATTGTTTTTTCGAATATGAATAAGAGCTAAGCCAGCAACCTTAAAGTTGCTGGTTTTTATTTTGCTATTTATAATGAAGAAACAAATTTTTAATAGAGAGTAGTGGGCGTTATGAGATGGAAAGAGGGAACGTTTGAAAAAATAGACACGAATGACTCATCTGTTGAGCAACTTATAAACACGTTTAAGGAACAAAACTTAATTGGTGGAGCAATAATAAGCTGTTTTAAAGTGCATAACGAAAATTTTTTTAAAGAAATACCACATTCGAAAGATGGACATGAGCACTTCTTTAGAAGAATCTTCAACTCTTTAGATATAATTAATAACTTAGAAGAGTTAAAAATACATACATCAGACAAATATAAGTTTCGTTTTAAAGAGCAGCTGGCAGTTATGCTTGATGGTAGCATTGCTGCGCAAATTTTGTGGGGCGGAGCATATGAAGGGTTTAAGGAACGACCAGTTATCGCAAAACAATTAGCAGTCAATGTATGTCAATATATGTTCCAAGATCGATACGAAGATATTAAAGTGTTCGAAAGCTATCGCCCTTGGACAGATTGGTTTTACGATGTTGCGTGGGATGTTACTTGGATGGTGTTAGATAGTAGGGAACAGAAAATGTGGTTCATTTGTGCTACGGATACAGATTGATAGAAGAGGGACCTTGTAGGAATGCTGCAAGGCCCTTTATCTTTTGGGAATTAATAGAAAATTAATCATATAAATGCTATACTAAAAAATGTTTGTAATGTCAGTTTCATAATATTGTATGATGCTGACTTACTAGAAAAGATAAGAGGAGAATGAGCGTGCAAAAGATAAAGAGATTATTGCTATTAATGATGGTAGTAGGATTAACAGCAGGTGTTTTAGCAGGTTGTGCAAATCCGAAAGATACTACAGAAGAATTTTTAACAGCGATACAAAAAGGTGATGTAGAAAAGGCTCGTACATTTGTTGAGAGTGACAAAGAATTTAATAAACTAAATGAAAAAACAGATGATGCTGAGGCAAAAGCAATGCTAAGTGCAATTACAAAGAACTTTAAATTTGAAAAGCTAGAAGAAGTATCGAAAAAGGATGACAAAGCAGAAGTGAAAGTAAAAATTACATCTGCTGATCTATCCGTTGCTGTAACAAAAGCAGTGGGAGAAGTTATGCCAATGGCCTTCGCTAGCGCATTTAGCGAAGATAAAGAACAATCTGAAAAAGAAATCGAAAAAACAATGACCTCAACCATCATCAAAAACTTAACGGATAAAGATGCAGCAATGGCAACTCGCGAAGTTACATTGAACTTAAAGAAAGACAAAGATGGCGACTATAAAATCGTTGCTGACGATAACTTGAAAGAAGTATTGTTTGCAAATGCGAAGTCTTTGGAGAAGATCTTTGGTGGGAAGTAATTGAATTAGATAAAAAAGAGACACTATATCACGTAGAAGGCTGATATGGTGTCTCTTTTTTATGAACCTGGAGAGGTTTGAACGCACGAAATTAATTATATAAATTAGATATTATGTTTTTTGAATTCAAGACATAAAGCTAGTTGTAACAGAGGAGGTACTGTATTCTATGTTTTCTTATGCGGATCCTGTAACGTAGAAAGGTAAAATTTCTGGACCAGATTTTAATTAGTGTTCCTTCAGCTTTAATGAGGAGGTGTACGAAGATGTTGTGACTATGCCTGCTGGATACTATTAATTGTGAAGTTAAATAAGACAACAATTTATTAGAGGAAGATTAGTTAGTTTAAGTATCAGATTTAGGTGTTTAACAGGGGTACTAATTAATTTCAGTTCTTCCATGAAAAATTATAGAAAAAGTATGGATAAACAAATTCTTGTTTTAAGTGAATTTTGTAAATGTGGGGGCTGCTTTAAATAAAGATGGTCAAACACTATGTAAATAATTGAGAGTATTAAAATATGCAGAATTGCATATTAAATATTTAAAATCTTATGCTAACCTTATAATGCGAAATATAACATTTGTTGGTAATGATTCATTTTTGAAAGATAAAAAATGAATCATTACAGTGGTATACAATTCACTATCCTATAGCATAAACGATAATAACGAAAGCTATTTGAAGTCCTTTGAAGGAAATAAGTTATTAAAAAAGATTCCATATAGGGAATTTGTTGAAATTTCAGATGTTACAAATGTCATCTTATTTTTAATGTCTTATAAGAGTGACGCCATTAGAGGGCAAAATATTGTAGTTGACTATGGATATACAATTGTATAAATAAATCATCTTGAGAATTAAGGGTGTGGATAATGAGTTTACTAATTAAAGATTTAACAAAGAAATTTGACGAGCATGTTGCAGTGAATAATTTGAATATCGAGATACCAAAAGGTGAAATATTTGGATTCTTGGGCGGGAACGGAGCAGGTAAAACGACTACATTTCGAATGATACTTGGACTTTTATCGAAATCAAGTGGGACCATTTCATGGAATGGTAAACCTATAAATTATGGTGTTACAGATAAAATTGGGTATTTACCAGAAGAACGTGGTCTTTATGCGAAAATGACTGTCAAAGAACAAGTTAACTTTTTTGCAAAATTAAAGAACATGAAAAGTAAAGATGCAGAAAAAGAACTTCACTATTGGCTGGAGCGTTTTAATATTACTGAGCATCTGAACAAAAAGGTAGGAGAACTTTCTAAAGGGAATCAGCAAAAAATCCAGCTGATAACAGCGATTATACATAAGCCTGAACTCTTAATTTTAGATGAACCATTTAGTGGTTTAGACCCAGTAAATGTTGAAATGTTAAAAGACGCTGTTCTTGATATGCAAAAACAAGGTTCGTCAATTCTTTTTAGTTCACATCGTATGGAACATGTGGAAGAGTTATGCCAACACATTTGTATTATGCACAAAGGTGTACCTGTTGTTCAGGGTGACATTGCCAAAATTAAAAGTGATTTTGGTAAAAAGAACGTTGTAATCGTTGGCGATCATGACTTTGACCATTTGAAAGAAATAAAAGGTGTAGAAAGTATGAAGAAACGTAAAAATGCAGTTACTCTTAAAATTTCATATGAAGAAGTTTCACATGTTTTATTTAAAGAGATAACAAAATTAGGATATGTTAAAAAGTTTGCAGTAGAAGAGCCTACATTAAATGATATCTTTATTGCGAAAGTAGGTGCACAAAATGAGTAGTTTCTGGACAATTTTTTTACAAAACTATAAATCTAAAGTGAAATCAAAATCATATTTTGCTATTACAATAATAGTTTCTCTGTTAATTATAGGATTGATGAATTTTGACAAGATTTATAACTTGTTTGCAGGTAACGAGGACGATCAAGTTGTTGTTGTTACAGAAAAAGAAGAATTATATTCAACCATTCATCAAGTGTTTAAAAATGTCGATAGTAAGATACAAGTTAAACGTAGCACGGATAAACAAAAAGCAGAATCAGGTGTTAAAAATGGTGATTATACATATGCAATCGTTGTAGAGGAATTGAATAATAAACAATTAAAGGCTACGTATATAACTGAGACGGATGTAAATCAGCAAGATGTTAGCAAGGTTCAAACGATTTTATCTCAAATACAATCTTCTAACTTCGCCCAGCAATTGAATCTATCGCAAGATGAATTAAAGGTGTTAACAACGCCAGTAGAAATTCATACCAAAACGGTTTCAGATAAGGTTAAAGATGGAGAACATACTGAGGGTGTAGGGATTTTAATTAATGTCTTTATCATGCTAAATTATGTAATGATATTAATGTATGCTGCACAATTAGCAACAGATGTTGCAACAGAGAAATCTTCTCGTGTTATGGAGTTAGTTGTTTCAAGTATTTCGCCTACCAAACATTTATATGCGAAGCTATTCTCGACATTATTGGCTGGTATTACGCAAATCATAATTTGGGGCTTGGTCGCAACTGTTGGATATAAAACAGCAATTAATGATTCGAAAAATGATATTTTAAATAGTATTGATTTAAATTCTGTTGCTCCAACTCTAGTGTTTTATGGGATTCTATTCTTCACATTAGGATTCTTATTATATGGCTCATTATCTTGTCTATTTGGCTCTATCATTACGCGTATAGAGGAATCTTCTCAAGCTGTTATGCCGCTGATGTTTATGTTACTTGCTGCTTTGTATATCGCAATTTATGGAATGTCAAATCCAAGCAGCATGGTTGTTACCATTACTAGTTATGTACCTTTCTTTACTCCTATAGTTATGCTTGTACGAATTGGATTCCTTAATATCCCAGTATGGGAGATTGCGCTAGCATTAGGGATTCTAATCGCAACAATATGTATAATGATTGGTTTAACGAGTCGTGTTTACCGCGGTGGCGTATTAATATATGGTAAAGGTGCATTTAGTAATATCAAAAAGGCAATCAAGTTAGGGCAAAAATAGGATTGGTTTATTCATATTTAAAAAGACTACATAGTTAATCTATGTAGTTTTTTGTTGTTACGATAATTTTTATATATAAATTATTGTATTAAGCTATTTTTCAAAGAGAACTTTAAAAAGATCCCAAAAGAGAGTAAAGAATCGAGTTCTGGCGAACAACGCAGAGCGATGATTGATATAATTTATGTCTTTCTCCAAAATGAAGACAAGAAGTAGGGGGGGGAATTTAGTTTTAATCATAATCATTTATTTGCTACATAAAGAAAACCCCTTGAATATCAAGGGGTTTTTCCTATGATCCCGACTGGCCTCGAACCAGCGACCTCCACCCTGTCAAGGTGGCGCTCTCCCTGCTGAGCTACGGGATCCCAACTATAAATATTACGATCAGCAATGTGTTTTCATTTCATTCGTGTAATCGAAGGATTTGTATAATTTATTGAATATTGTAACATTTGATGTATTCCTATAATAGCAACAAACTTTAATGGTGTAAAGATTTAACTTTCTGGATATTATCATTCCAATTTTTATATAAAAAATAAGCCCCGAAGAGCTTATTTTAATAATAATATCACCGCGATTATCAATGATATTTTCAAAAATACAATCATAAATAATGGAGCTCGTTCATGAGCTATCGTCCTGTAACTGTCATTCCTGCTGTGTAAATTGTATCTACAGAACCGTCAGCACTTACAACTTCAACTTTATAGCGATATGTTCCATTGTCTGAAATGTTTTCGCCATATCCTGTGAAAGTAGAAATTTCATCATTACTTCCAGCTGGAACCCATTGATTTTGCCAATGGAAGAAAGTATCATATTCTCCCCAGTTATCGCCATATTTTTTCTCGATGCTGACATTGTAATGAATATCTTCAGCTCGTTCATTTGTAATTCTTGCAATTACGTTTTGACCAAAGCTATATTCTGTAGCGTGTACTTGAACTGTAATACCATTCAACGTTTCGCTAGGACCACAAATATAACGACAGAACTCGCTTGCTCCGTCAGCATGTGCCTTCGGTGTATCAATGTTCATAGCTGTTAAACCACCTAAAGCTAAAGCTCCTGTTAATAATACTTTACCAAATGTTTTCACTTGAAATTCCCCCTAAGTATATTCTCAATTCGTTCCATAGATATCACATTAAGTAGTTTTATAACATTAATCTAATCGAACGCTTTTTTCCTCGAGTGTATTCGCTATGAATCTTTCATCTTGTAGTAATCTAACCTCTACATAAAATTTCATAGTTTTGATTCCATATATGTATCATGATTTACATAGAACAAATCTGTTAATACGTTTTGGTTATTTGCTTATTCCACCACTCTTTATTACCTTTTATTGGTAAAACGTTGATTTTATTATATACCATTATTATCTATTTACAAGAAAAAATCATACTGTATGTAAAAATGCATAATAAAAAACACTACTTGTATTCTGTAATTCAGAATACAAGTAGTGTTGGGTTTCAATTAATATTTAATTGGAACTTAATGCTAACTTTTTATGTTTAACAGTATACAATATATCATCGTTAATTAAAGTCATAATTGATAAATCTTGTTCAGGGGACGCTCTTCATGCTGAGCTACGGGATCTTCAAAAGGGAAAGTATAAGCGATTATGATAGTAATGTATAAAGGGATAATGATGAGAAGCGAATTTAGTAGAAAGTAGTCTTAGGATGTAGAGGTTATATTATTTCCGATACCAATCCAAAGGACCTTCATCACTCAAATCAACAAGAAAAGGGAACAAGAAGTGTAAAGGTAAGCTTATGAGTTCTGGCATAGCGTTCACTGTTTTCTTTGATAGATATTGCCTCCCAAAACAATACGGACAATCTTTTTCAAATGTCATGAGTATCGACCATACATCTTTTACTTTCCATTTCGTTTTACAATACGTACAACGCGCCATTGAGTTCCTCCTCAGTTTAAGGTGCTTTCTAATATATTCTACTTTATTGTACGAAAGTCATTTGAATTTGATGTGGTAAAATGCAAAACAAGCCTAACCACGTTCTACATTCAGGAAGGGGCTAGGCTTGTTTTAATTTCGATCAAAGTCTCTTTGTATCAGGCTGTTTATACATTGCCTAGATAGCTTCGCGTTAAATTCGGGAGAATAATTTTTCCATTTTCACTGTATTTTTCGAATAGATCTGATAGGAGAAAAACAAAGTTTTTATACTGTTCGTCATTTTCTTTCGGAGCATAAGACGCTGATAAATTTCTTCCCAAAAAACCTTCATAATCAAAAAGTAAATCATTTTGATATTCTTTAAACTCATACTTTCCATCTTTAAAAAAGCTGTTAAATACTTCTGGAGTTTCATCTATTCCACCGCTAAATCCTTTAAAGTTTGGGCAGGTTTTCTGGCAAATTTCTGCGTTCTCTTTAATAAGTGGACTAGTTAAATCTCTACTATTCCAAACAAGTGCAACATTTGCTTTTTGTTTTAAAATTCGTTGGCATTCGATTTTGAAAGCCTCTTTATTAAACCAATGAAATGCTTGGGCAACAGTTACTAAATCTACACTATTTTCTTTTAAAGTGGTATGTTCAGCAGTTGCTTTTATGGATTGAAAACGAGAATATAGTTTTAACGATTGCTCAGCGATCTTCCTCATATCATCATTTGGTTCAACTCCAATAACATGTAAACCACTTTCAAGCAGCTGGTGGCTAAATATCCCCGTACCTGAACCAATATCAGCCACAATCCGATTCCCTTTCAGTTGGTTAGCTGAAAGCAAGTAATCAATATATTCATTAGGATAACTAGGGCGATATTTTGCATATATATCGGCCCTGTCAGTAAAATTTTCTGTTGTTTTCACAGTACTACCTTCTTTCTTACGATATTATGTACAGAAATAGAAATTAAATATGAATTCCGGCATAAGTCTCTAAGTCTACAACTTAAGAGTCCAGCTAAATAGAAAGCCTCAGTTTCTTTATTCAAATATCCTTTATCCGTTTAGTATACTATTTTAGATAATATCTTCCAAAAGACTAGAATGGCTTACTCAATTATGTTTTAAAGGGTATATTTTTATGGATTTATTTAATAATTTATGAGCGATTGTATGTCGTATTACGTTTACTTAGGTAAGAGATTTTCATTTTTGCTATTTAAATTGGCCAATATATCCTTTTTACAATTTACTGAAAATCATGTATAACAGAGATACATGATTATTTTATCTCGCTATTTGCGGGCAGTAAGATCCCTTACCTCGAAATTTAGCAAAAGCAAAGAAGTTAGGTTGGAGTCGGGCTGCCCGTAAAAGTCCGATTAGTGAGGGTTGATGAAAGTTTCACTTTATAAATATTCAGAAGTAGAGGGAGAAAAGTTGTAATGGTAAGAAAAACGTTCAAGATGCGCGTGTCTAAAAATAGAACGATTTCGATTAATGGATCGATTCTTGATGTGGATGTTACACATGATGAATTTTTACAAGAGTTTGTTGAGTGGGTTGATTCTAAAGGTTGGTCGTTTATGGGGATAACGGATGAGATTACGCCCGAGGAAGCTAGTCAAAAGTTAATAGATTCGTTGATTGATGAGAAGGATAAGAAAGAGTAATTCCTTCTTATTTTTATTGTATATTTATGTTCTTTATCGTAAAAATATGATATAGTAAAAAATAGTGAAAATTCTTCCAGTTTAATACAAATTACATATGATTGGTAGATTTATTATTTTGTTAGGGGAGTAAATGGAAAAGGGAGAGTCATATGGTAAATTTTAAGAAAATTTTGGTTTTTATTACAGTTATTTGTTTGTTTTTGTTGACACCTATGACATTGCGTGCTGAGACGAATATTGGAGTAAATCCAGAACAAGTTGCACCACCACCTGTGGAAGGACCGAATGTTTTTAGTCAGTTTGCAACAACAATCGATGCGAAAACAGGAGATGTTTTGTATGACAAAAACGCATATCACCGTGCATTTCCTGCTAGTACGACGAAAGTGTTAACAGCGATTTTACTCATGGAGCATACGAAGCCAGAGGATCAATTTACATTTTCACAATTAGCGTTAGATCAAGAGAAGAGTAATTATCAAATTGAGTTTCAACCTGGAGAGACAATTAATAGAAATACTGCGCTTATGATTTTAATGGTGCTGAGTGCGAATGATGTGTCGTATGCGATTGCGGAGCGGATTGGCGGGAGTGTTGAGAATTTCGCCAATATGATGAATGAGAAAGCGAAGCAATTAGGGGCGAAAGATAGCCACTTTGTAACACCGAATGGATTGCATGATCCGAACCATTATACGACGCCGTATGATATGGCTATGATTACGAGAGGTGTGCAAAAATATCCTGAAATTTTACAAGCGATGAATACGAAACGAACGACAGTTACGACGTCTAGCCAGACGGTGTCTATTTTTAATAAATCTACTTATTTTGAAAATCCATATAGTATTGGTGGTAAGACGGGGTTTACGAATGAAGCGCGTAATACACTTGTTTTATTAAATGAGAAAGATGGAAATCGTATTATAAATGTAGTAATGGCTTCTCAAAGACCTGAAATTTATGAAGATTTGAAGCAAATGGCGGACTATTCTTTCGGTCAATTTACGAAGCAAACAGTGCTCGATAAACATAATTGGCATCAAAAAACAACATATTTAAATAAAGATGTTAGTTCTGAGTTGGAAAAAAGTGCAGAACTTATGCTTAAGAAAGATGAAGGGAAAAATGTGAAAACTATTTTCCGGGCAGCTTCATTAGATAAAGAATCTTTGTATCATAAAGGAATACATCGTGGTGAGGTAGTTGGTGCAGTTGATATTACGAAAAATAATCAAACAATTGCGACGGTAAATGTTCTTTCAACAGAAGATGTCACTTTTGCGATGCCTAAAAAAGATACAATTGCATCTGAAGAAAAAGAGTCAAATGTGAAAATAATAAGTGTTGGGATAGGCGCAATTGTATTATTTGGAGCCATTTTATATGTAGTGCTACGCCGAAATACAAAAGGAATGAAAACAGAAGAAAAATAACGTAGTAGTAAAAAGACTGTGGAGAGATTTTGTCACAGTCTTTTTTTATACTAAAGAGACATTTAACTAATAATTGTAAATTTTCTTATTGCAATAACTTAAAGTTCGTTATATCATTTACTTGTGTTCTTGTTAAAGAACAAAATGAACATTGCATACTTCAAATAATATAAAACAACGGAGAGGGAGAGAGACGATGAAATTAATTTGGAAGGTAATTAGCAACGCAATCTCATTTGTTTTATTTGCATTGATGGTTTTTTTAGCTTTTGTAGTTATTTCTTCAAAAGCGAGCGGTGGTGATCCGACAGTAATGGGATACCAATTTAAGAGTGTTCTTTCAGGATCAATGGAGCCGACGTTTTTAACAGGATCAATCATTGCAATAGAACCAAACAAAGATGGTTCTAAATATCAAAAAGGTGATGTTATTACCTTTAAAGAGAAAGATCAAAAAATTATCACTCACCGTATTATCGGTGTGAAAGATACAAATGGAAAAGTAATGTATGAAACAAAAGGGGATAACAACAACGGACCAGATTTAGAGCCAGTACTTGCAGAAAATGTAGTTGGAAAGTATGCAGATATTACAGTTCCGTACGTTGGTTATTTACTGAATTATGCGAATTCAAAAGCGGGAGCAGCATTACTTCTTATTATTCCAGGAGTCTTTTTACTTGGATATTCCGCGATTTCTATTTTTGGGGCTATTCGTAGCATTGACGGAGAAAAGAAAGATAAAAAAGTAGAACAATCCGTCTAGTTCGTTTGGTTATACTTTCCGTTTAGGAAGTTAACAAATATATATTAAGGGGATATGGACATGACTTTAAAGAAAAAATTAGGAATGGGTATTACATCAGCAGTACTAGGAGCAGCGTTAGTTGGTGGAGGAACATTTGCGTTTTTCAGTGATAAAGAAGTGTCAAACAATACATTTGCGGCTGGGACACTTGATTTAGCATTAAATCCATCAACAGTTGTTAACGTATCGAATTTAAAACCTGGGGATACAATTGAAAAAGAATTTAAACTAGAAAATAAAGGCTCTTTAGATATTAAAAAGGTTCTACTGAAAACAGATTATAATGTAGAAGATGTAAAGAAAGATAATAAAGATGATTTTGGTAAACATATTAAAGTAACATTCTTAAAAAATGTAGATAAGCATGAGACAATTGTGAAACAAACTACTTTAGATAAATTAAAAGGTGACACACTTACAGCTGTAGATAATGATTTATCGGCTTGGTTCTGGGATGAAAAAGGTATTTCAGCAGGTAAATCTGATAAATTCAAAGTGAAATTTGAGTTCGTTGATAATGGAAAAGATCAAAATCAATTCCAAGGCGATAAGTTACAATTAAATTGGACGTTTGATGCACAACAAACAGCAGGTGAAGAAAGATAATAACAAAAAGGGCTATCACATGGATAGCCCTTTTTCTATTTTTCTAGTATTTGTCTATCAATTTTAATAGTTCTTTACTATAATATAGATAATGTTCTGTATAAAGAACGTAATGTTCGATGGGGGAGATTAAGATGCTGAAAAGACCGCGGAATTTTAAAAAGATGCTTATATTGCCGTGTATGTGTTCTATTACGTTTTATTTAGGATCTCAAATTATGACGCATACAGAAGCGGCGTTCATTCATGAAACGAAAGTGGAAGCGACGCTTTCTACAGCAATTATATTTCCGAAAACAGTTAATACGTTAAAAGAGCAATCTGAGAAACATAAACAGTTTATTGAGCGTGAGTATGGAACGATGAAGGGGAAATCGAAAGCAACTTCTATTGAAGAAATAAAACAGGCGATTTCTGTATGGCAACAAGGGCGTGAGAAAATTGTTGCTGAGAAGGAAGCTCTGCAAAATGTATATACTGAAATAGAGGCTCCTTACAATCAAATACAAGAAGAATTAAAGGTAAATAAAGATGAGTCGATGCAGCAAGTGTCCGTATATGTAAATGAAGGCTTTCGCAGTATCAAAGAGAAACGTGACTATATTGAGAAAGAAATTAGCTTGAAAGCTATTGATGAGCAAATTCAGGCTCTTCAGCAACAATTAAACGTTGCAATTGAAGCGGAAGGACAAAAGAAAGCAGAAGAACAAAAGAAAGTAGAAGAACAGAAGAAAGCAGAAGAA
>NZ_JBMDKC010000239.1:0-1583 GCF_057809515.1 Bacillus sp. FG16 | reverse complement strand
TAAAATAAACAATCATGACTTTACAGTCACACCCATATATGAAAAGGGGTGTGACTATTTATTTTCCAAGCTTTCCATACTGGTTACATAGATGGATACTTTAGTACGTGGCTTTTTATGGTGGGTTCACCCCGTAAAATAAACTGTAAGAAATAATTTGGTGCACATCCCTTTGTTGACAGATTTATTCTGATCACGGACAGAAAAATGTTGAAATTCCAATTATTTCGGTTATCCATCTCATATTCATTTGGGAGGTTCATACGTTGGAAACTTTACATTCTCATTGTGCTGGACTTGATGTCCACCAAAAAGAAATTGTTGTTTGTGTTTACATTGGTACTTCTGATACAGAACTTACAAAGGAAATTCGTACATTTCCTACTTTCACAAAACATTTATTTGAAATGCTTCAATGGCTCGAAAATCTACATATTACCCATCTTGCGATGGAAAGCACCGGTATCTATTGGAAACCCGTTTTCAACATTTTAGAAGATTATTTTGATATTACCCTTGCCAATGCACAAAGAATTAAAAATGTGCCAGGGCGCAAGACAGATGTAGCGGATGCCGAATGGATTGCCAAACTCCTTCGGTATGGACTAATTGAAAAAAGTTTTGTACCTCCGGCAGATATCCGAGAACTTCGAGATTTAACACGTTTACGCAAGAAAATGATTGGTAATATGACTGCTGAAAAAAATCGTATCCAAAAAACATTAGAATGCTCCAATATTAAACTAGGTTCTATTATTTCTGATGTGTTCGGCGTATCTGGTCGTAAATTACTGACTCGGCTTGTGGAACAAGGATATGTTAACTCACATGAGGTAGAAGAAAATATTCATGGAAGCATGATGCCGAAGGCATCTCAGATTACAGAATCTTTATTTGGAACACTGAATCCACATCAAATTTTTCTTATTCGTCAGTCTTGGAATCACATCTTATTTCTCGAAGAATCTATTGAACAACTAGAAGAAAAAATTGATGAACTTCTTTCACCTTATCCAGAACAAGTTGAACTCCTTTTAACGATTCCAGGGGTGAAAAAGCATGCTGCCGCAAGCATTATTGCAGAAATCGGTGTCGAAATGCGACAATTTCCATCTGCCCAACACCTTGCTTCATGGGCAGGCTTATCGCCTGGAAATCATGAAAGTGCAGGCAAGAAAAAAAGTACTCGAACAACAAAAGGAAATCCACACATTCAATCCATGCTTTGTGAAGTAGCATGGGCCATCTCGAGAACGCGTCATACATGGTTATCAGGAAAGTATTGGTCTCTTGCTGCACGAAGAGGTAAAAAGAAAGCACTTATTGCCATTGCGCATAAAGTCATTAAAATTATCTATCACATACTAGATCAACGATCTGGATTTATTGAGTATTCAAAAGTTCTTTCTTAAGGTAATCAACTCAAGTTCATATTTCTTTCGCTACTGTTAAAAAAATTTAATAACATGTGGCTTATTTATCTATGCTCTTTTTAAAGTCACTAGACACACATATCAAAATTACTTCCCTCTACAGTACATATGAAGTTTGGGATCTTAATTCAAGTCTTTTCACAGAAAAAG
>NZ_JBMDKC010000238.1:0-1598 GCF_057809515.1 Bacillus sp. FG16 | reverse complement strand
CTTAACGAATTAAATGTCTCTGTTTCATGTGTCTATTTTCTTGACATAACACCAATAAAGATCCAATTGAGACTCTTATGAAGTTATCGCCTAAAAGATTTGATTTTCAAGAGGGATTGTATGCATTTAAACAGCGGTGTGATGCAGAAGAAGTAAGCATGAAAATGATGAATGTAATTGAAAAGTTTCTAGAAAAAGAGAGTGCAATCTATGCTCAGATTTAAATGTATATTGGGAGGGGATTCAGATGGCAAATTATAATATCCCGAAGGAAATACGAACAGAACTAAAGATTAACAAAGCATTATTTTTATTTGATTTACTCTTTATTATTGGACTTGTGGTTTTCACCATGACAACGAAACCTTTGGTTCATCCCATGTTTCAAATTCCATATTATATTTTTATGTTGATAGTAGGAGTGATTTTGATTGTTCGTCCAAATACAAATCCACAAAAAAGGATGTTTGAGGCATTGTTCATTGCGTTAGCTAGAAAGCGTTCTACGTATTGTGCAATTGACCAGGAACAAGACTGAAGGAGGAAATGGGATGGCAGTATTCAATGAAAAAGAAATGAATAGACAGGTAGAAAAGAAGAGCGAAACCCAATATTCCCCCCAACCACTAAAACAAGAAAAGAAACCAGGCGAGGTAGTGAAAATAAAAGGATTTCAAGAAAAGAAAGAAACGCAATCTGTCGTTTCTCCTTTGAGAGAAGAAGTCGTGCCGGTGAAGAAAACAAAGAAGAATATGATGCAACATTTAGGAAATAAGAAGCAAGAGATTGTACAAAAAACAGCGAAGATTGACGAGGCTTCGGGAAGACAAGGGAAGAAGGAAAAAGAGAAAAAAGTAAAAAAGGCTAAAAAGAAAGAAAAACCACCTCATATTAAAAAGAGTATTGCAGAGATTATCCCAATTATTGATATCAAAGCAAATGGTGTTTTTGAATTTCGGGAAGAACAAGGTTTTGTAGATATCTTGCAGATCCAGGGAACAGATATTTACTCCCTGAACGAGGAGGAAGCAGAATTTGCGATTTATCACCTTGCACACTATTACCAATCGTATCAAGAGTCCATCAAAATTGTATCCATGAACTTTCCCGTTTCTACAGAACCGCAACAACGTTTTCTACTCAAGAAAATTGAAGCATGTCAGAATCCATTATACGAGCGTTTCCTCGTACAAAAATTGAAAGAACTTCAGTATTTAGAATGGGGGCGCACAAATCGTGAGTACTTTTTATTTGTATATGGTGAAAGTGAATTTGTTGTAAAAGAACGGGTGGATTCTTCCAAAAGGTACTTGCAACGATGCATACCATTATTAGAAATGGAAGAGGAAAAGAAAATAGAAATTCTATATAAATTGCATAATCAAAACTCGAAAATTGGTTCGAAAAAATAAGGAGAGATAATATGAAGTGACCACCTAGATTATCAAGTCAGGGATTTTAACCCATAATAATGAATGAAAACAAACATCATGAATGGGGTTATACCCTATGATAATAGGAGGCCACTATGGAAAATATAATATATATTGGGATGGATGTCCACAAGGAAAGTTTTAGCTTATGTGCATTGCACGGAA
>NZ_JBMDKC010000237.1:0-1599 GCF_057809515.1 Bacillus sp. FG16 | reverse complement strand
TATAAATGCTAGTTTAAATGTACACATTAACACTTGAATAATCATGTACATTTTCAGCAGGATTCTACATACTGACTTTGAGGTGGTTAGTGTGTATATCAAACTAGATATTCCAACGGAATTTACAATTAAAAGTCTTACAGACTTATCTAATCTTAAAAATTTAATGGAGAACTTAAAGATGAAAATAAATAAAAGTCAACTAGCGCGGGAATTGAACGTTGATCGACGTACCATTGATAAATACATGAATGGCTTTATACCAAAGGGGACCAAAAATAAAACATCAAAAATCGATGCCTATTATGAAGTGATTGTAGATCTTTTATCAGATGAATCCAAACAAACTTTTTACTATATGCGGGTTCTATGGCAATATCTAACGGATAATCATGGTTTGCAATGTTCCCAGTCTACTTTTCGTGCCTATATCAATAGAAAATCTGAATTCAAAAAATATTTTAAGGATGGTAAGCGTATTGCTGCAAACTTACCAGGAAAGGTTCGTTATGAAACAGCTCCTGCTGAACAAGCGCAATTAGATTGGAAAGAAAGCATAAAGTTTGAAACGCAAGATGGTGAAATGGTATTTGTAAATGTAGCTGTACTTCTGTTATCTTATTCACGCTTTAGAGTTTTTCATTTGAATATTTCAAAATCCCAAAGTGTTTTACTGTCATTTATGACAGAGGCATTTGAAGCGTTTGGTGGCGTACCGAAGGTGATCGTTACAGATAATATGAAAACTGTAATGGATGAGGCTCGAACAGAACATTTTTCAGGAACAATTAATAATAAGTTTGCACAATTTGCCCAGGATTTCGGATTTAAGGTGCAACCATGTATTGCAGGACGTCCAAATACAAAAGGAAAAATAGAAGCTCCAATGAAACTTCTAGATGAAATCCATGCTTATCAAGGCAAGTTTACTTTTGAAGAATTACATGAATTTGTACAAAGATTATGTACAAGAATTAATCAAACGTTTCACCAGGGAACTGGTAAGATTCCTGTGTTTGCCTTAAAACAAGAAAAGAATCTCTTACAGCCACTCCCTACGAGTACTATAAGAGATTCCTATAAGATTAAACATAAGCTTGTAAAAGTAAATGCGTCAGGAATGATATCTTACAAATCAAATCAATACTCAGTGCCAGCTGAGTACCAAGGTAAGACCGTCGGTCTACAAGTCTATGATAATCAAATATATGTTTATCATAACATGAAGTTAATTGTACAACATAAAATCAGTCAATCTAAGCTTAATTATAAAGAAGAACATTATAAAAACGCATTGGCTAAGTCACTACCGAAATATCCGAACATTGACAATTTGGCGAAACAAAATTTATCAGTAATTGGTGAGGTATATGGAAATGAAGAATAGCTATCAACAGTTAACCACAAACCTAGAATATTTAAAATTAAAACAAATGACACAACATTTAGGGGAAGTCGTTGATTTTAGTATTAATAATCAATTGTCATTCGTGGAAGCACTGGTTAAGCTGACAAACTATGAAATTGATGTAAGAGAACAAAATATGATTCACTCTATGGTGAAAATGGGCGCATTCCCTCATAGAAAGGAGATTGATA
>NZ_JBMDKC010000236.1:0-1603 GCF_057809515.1 Bacillus sp. FG16 | reverse complement strand
CTATTGCTACAAATGTAGAGGAGTATATACAAAATCGATGCGGATTGATGCAAGACCAATTAACAATGGTAAATCAACTCATTCGAAACCAAGAATTATCGGATGTTTCTGTTTATGGAGGTCACATCCAAATTCCATCTTTAAAAAAGGATGTTCCAGACGATGTGGCGGATCTTACAAGGGCTATTTATGATGTATTACCACGTATTAAACTAACAGACCTATTAGTAGAAGTAGACTCTTGGACCCATTTTAGTCAACAGTTTGTACATCTTCATACGAAAACGGGGCCAAAAGATGAAACTGCATTATTTGCGGCTATTTTAGCCGAGGGGATTAATCTTGGGTTAAGTAAAATGGCTGATGCATGTCCTACGATTACCTACACACAACTTGCTTGGATAGCAGATTGGTATATCAGTGACGAAAATTATACAAAAGCTCTAGGAGTCTTATCAAATTTTCAACGACAAAATAGGCATGCTACCTATTGGGGCAATGGAACCACTTCTTCTTCAGATGGACAATATTTTAGGTCAAGTGGTGCTTCTAGTCCATTAGCTCAAGTGAATGCCAAACATGGGAGAGATCCTGGGCTAAACTTCTATACTCATATTTCAGATCAATATGATCCTTTTTACGCCCAAGTCATTAGTTCTTCTGAGGAGGCGCCTCATATTATAGACGGATTATTATACCATGAAGCTGATACTAGAATTGAAGAACATTATACGGATGCTGCTGGATTTGTAGATCATGTATTTGCTATGTGTCATATGTTAGGGTTTCGATTCTCTCCGAGAATTAAAAGTATAGATAAGACGAAAATTTATACAATCGACAAACCTTCCTATTATCCAGAGCTAAACTTTATGATTGGCGGCACTATACAAATGAAACATATACGAGACAACTGGGATGCATTATTAAGATTAATCAGTTCTGTGCAAAATGGAACAGTTACTGCATCTCTTATTTTAAAAAAGTTAGCATCTTATCCACGGCAAAATAGTTTAGCGGTAGCATTACGAGAAATTGGACGTATAGAAAGAACACTATATACATTAGAGTGGCTGCAAGATCCTGCACTGAGAAGGCGCGTTCAAGTGGGGCTAAATAAAGGAGAAGCGAAACATTCACTTGCACGAGCTGTGTGTTTTCATCGATTAGGAGAAATACGTGATCGTTCTTATGAAGACCAATTGCATCGAGTGAATGGTCTTCAGTTATTAATTTCTGTAATTGTTATTTGGAATACAGTGTATATTGAAAAAGCGATTGAATTATTACGATCGCAAGGAATGGAAATTCCAGAAGAATATGTGCCACACATTTCTCCATTAGGTTGGGAACATATTGCATTAACAGGTGATTATATTTGGAATGTACAGCAAAAGAAATCAATTCATCAGTTAAGACCTTTGCGAACAAAATATGCAAGAAATAGATATTAACACCCCATACCGATTCCCTATGTAAATACGGAATCGGTAAAAATGTGTCCAAATTGTGTCTAAACGTACAATTTTCCCGAAATGGTATGGTGAGGCCATGCCCATCAACTTAAGGATAGACACAATATTAACTTTTGTTCATTTGAACT
>NZ_JBMDKC010000235.1:0-1609 GCF_057809515.1 Bacillus sp. FG16 | reverse complement strand
ATGAAACTCCATTCAAAAGAAGAAGCACAGGGAAAGTTGCAACAATTGCAAGAGCATACAGCACGTATACAAAAGGTGACAGTGGAACAAAAATTGAAACAAGCGCCGAAATTATATAATCTGTCGGGCTTACAAGCAAAATTAAATAAGAAATATAAAATGTCCCCTAAAGTAGTACTAGAAACTGCACAAAGCCTATACGATAAAAGAATGCTTTCGTATCCCCGAACAGAATATCAGCATATTCCTGTAGCGGAAGCGGAACAGTTGCCAGGTATTCTAGAAAAGCTCGCAAATTGTAAAGATTATCAAACTCTGATTGAAAAAAAAGAAAGAGACACGATTGTACAGCAAAAAGCGTACGTGGATGATGAGAAATGTGGAGACCATTACGCACTGATTCCCACGAATCAAGTTCCTAACTTAGAAACCTTATCCAAAGAAGAAAGATGGCTCTATGATGAGGTTGTGCGTAGCGTCATAGCAACGTTCTATGAGCCTATGACATATAATCAAACAGACTTTTTCACTGAAGTGAATCAAGATATTTTTAAATCGACAGGGAAGCAAATTACCCATCTTGGATGGCAAGTCGTGTTTGGAAAAGAAGAGGAAGAGAATCAAAAAGAACAGACGCTTCCACTTGTAGAACAAGGTCAATCTGTAGAGACAACAGAAATCAAGTTACATGAAGGTAAAACACAACCTCCTAAACTATATACAGAAGGGCAACTAATTACAGTAATGGCAAAGCATGATATTGGCAGCGAAGCAACGAGATCAGGCATTATAGAGAGAATCAAAACACTGTTGTATATCAAAATTGAAAAGAACATCGTACATGTAACTAATAAAGGGAAAATGATGGTGGAAGCCATTAAAGATACCGCAATTGGTTCACCAGAATTAACTGCAAAATGGGAAGTATATTTGAAAGGAATTGGAGAAGGGAAGAAAAAGGATAAGCCTTTCGTAGAAACCTCCAAAAAGTTAGCGCAGAAACTCATCAACGAAGCAAAAGACCAAGTAAACGCATGGGCGATAAATGACTTTGTAGAGGATAAAAAAACGGAACATCATATAGGAGAGTGCCCATCCTGCGGGAAACCTGTCGTAGATAAGAAAACGATATATGGTTGTTCTGGATATGCGAAAGACAATCTAAAGAGTTGTAAGTTTTCTGTTTCGAAAGAATTTTTAGGACAGAAGATTAGTGAAAGTAATATGATAAAGCTGTTAGAGGGTAAGAAAACGACGTTACTTAAAGGATTAAAAGGGAAATCAGAAAAGGAATTCGATGCGTATTTAAAATTGGACGCTGGGAATATTCAGTTTGTATTTCCGAAGAAAAAGAAAATAGCAAAGACATGAATGAGAAAGCGACTGTATGATACAGTCGCTTTCTGAAAATAGACAAATACAAATGAGTAGTAACTTGCTATACAGTTAAAGGGAATAGTATACATCATACCATGTTTATTAGAAATAAAGATATGTAATAATGCATATCTTTATTTTAGAATGTCTCCTTCTTTTTTGGCAGAAGCTAGCTGGGGGTATGGGGGCTAGTCCCCATGATTGACGTAACGATACATGAAATACATGAAAT
>NZ_JBMDKC010000234.1:0-1619 GCF_057809515.1 Bacillus sp. FG16 | reverse complement strand
GAATAGGAAACATGTATTTGGTATGCCTTGTTTCCTAACTAAGCTGAGTAGTTACGGATTATTAAAATAAGGGGGACTCTATAAATGTTGAAGAGACCGAAATAGAATCATATTTCTCAAGTTAGCATTCTGGAAAAGAATTGACTTTGCATACGAGAACCGCTATTTTGTGAGAGTACAAGATTTACTTACACTTTATAAAAAGGAAGGGGACGAAGTGATGGAATGATTTCTGTAGTTTATATGAGCAATAGACGTATACAATAAAAAATGAGGTGTGACACATGAAAAAAATATGGTTATGGATGATAAGTAGTATATTATTTTTCTCGATTGGCATTCCAGTAAACGTAATTGCGGAAGAGAAGGCATTTGATCCTACTGATTTTTCTACCTATGGACTAGGAATGAAGGAAAGTATCGGGCAAGAATCTGCTGCCCCCTATCAGCCACCTACGACATATGTCCCGAAACAAGAGTGGCAACACCTGAGTCCATCCAAACAAAAACAACAAAAATATTTGCCTGAACGTGTAGACTTACGCTCTTATTTTCCAAGTGTTCGAAACCAAGGAAGATTTTCTACCTGTGTTCCATTTGCCGCAACGGCGCTCCGAGAATACTATATTGGTAGGGATACAACAGCAAGAGGAGGCGATATTTCCTATTTATCACCGCTTTATATGTATTATCCAAGAGGACCTAAGGATGGCATGCGATTAGAAGAAGCGTTTCAATCCATGCAATATCAAGGGGTAACCCCTGAAATGGAAAGGCCTTATGATTTGAATCCCGAAAATACGGCGCAATTCCAAAAACCTATTACAAATGTACAATGGAAGCAAGCTCTTCCGTATCAAATTCGAAATTATCAATTGATTTCACAATCCAATATGGTTGCACAAATCAAACAGGCTTTAGCCAATCGTGATCCTGTTATGGTCGGCATTTATGTGTATCCCAATTTTGATGCCACACCATCTTCGGGGATTGTACCACCTGTCACCAGTAAAAAATCAAGAGGTGGACACGCGTTAGTTGTTGTAGGATATGATGAGAAAAACAATTGGTTTATTTTACGAAATAGTTGGGGCGAAAAATTTGGAGATCAAGGATATGTCTATATGAACTATCAGACTTTGCTTGATATGACAAGCGGATATGGATTTGTGGCAACACCTGTGAGCTATTGGTATCCGCCGCAGGGGGTACAAGTCAAACATACGTTGACACGAGATGGGAAAAATCAATTTCATATCACAGCTTTACAAGCACAGCAATTTGATTTATATCGCGATGGTACCTATATAAAATCTTTTTGGGAAACTAGTATGATTGATGAGGAAACAGACCCTACCAAGGAACATACGTATTATATTATGGCGAAAAACTCAATAGGGGAAACAAGAAGCCCCATCATAACCATTCCTTCTTCCCAACCTATACCGATGCTTCAAAAAGCAAATTAACTGTATGTTGAAATGACTAGAAAAATAGGATGTGAACACCAGATTGTTCTTTATAAAGAATAACCCGGTGCCTCATCCTATATTTTTCTAATTTTACGTAACTACTCAGCTTAATTAGGAAAAAAGGCATGCCAAATACATGTTTTCCAT
>NZ_JBMDKC010000233.1:0-1651 GCF_057809515.1 Bacillus sp. FG16 | reverse complement strand
CATCGCCATCAAGCTAACAAAATAAAATTCCCCCTAAAACGAAAAATACACTATTCTTTCTGTAGAATCATAGGAAAGGATGGTGTTTTTCTATGTCTATTTCTGTATCTGATGAATTACAATTATTTGCTCAAGAGATTCAAAGTGTTCTATCTCAAAATACCTTACGGTCTATTGCAAAAAATGTAGGTTTTGTAAAGCGGATTAGTAAATATCAAGCACAAGATTTAGTGGCTTTATGTGTATGGATGAGTCAAAAGGTCGCGACCACTTCTTTAACTCAACTATCCAGTTGCTTAGAGGCATCAACAGAAGTACTTATCAGTCCTGAGGGATTGAATCAACGATTTAATCCAGCGGCTGTTGAATTTTTACAACATCTATTAGCTGAACTACTAAATCAAAAATTAGTTTCAGCTATGCCGATTTCTTCTCCTTATACTTCTATTTTTAAGCGTATCCGTATCTTAGATTCAACCGCATTTCAACTACCCGATTCCTTTTCAAATATTTATCCAGGTGCAGGAGGGTGCAGTCATACAGCCGGAGTAAAGATTCAACTTGAATATGATCTATTAAGTGGGCAATTCCTACATATTCATACAGGTCCAGGAAAACAACATGATCGAACCTATGGTTCTTTATGTGCTCCGACAGTGACAGCAAATGACTTATGTATTCGAGACTTAGGCTATTTTCATTTGAAGGACCTACAACATATACACGATAAAAAGGCGTACTATATCTCTCGAATTAAATCAAATACACGTATTTATCAGAAAAATCCTACTCCTGATTACTTTCAAGATGGGAGAATTAAAAAAGGGACAGAGTATATTCAAATCGATATGGAGGGTTTAATGGAATCTCTTGAACCAGGACAAACATACGAAATATCTAACGCTTATGTGGGGATGGCTGATAAGGTTCCAACTCGTGTCATTGTTCATCGATTAACAAGAGAACAACAGCAGAAACGATTACACGATCAAGCTGTTAGGGAAAAAAAGAAGGGCGCAAAATACTCTGATCGTAGTAAGCGATTGAGCGGTATTAATGTATATATGACAAATACCCCTATGGATATTGTCCCGATGGGACAAGTACACGATTGGTATTCTTTACGCTGGCAGATTGAGATTATATTTAAAACATGGAAATCATTCTTTCATATTCAGCATTGTAAAAAAATAAAACGAGAACGATTAGAATGCCATTTGTATGGACAACTCATTGCCATTTTACTTTGTTCTTCCATTATGTTTCAAATGCGGCAATTACTTTTTATGAAAAAGAAACGAGAACTGAGTGAATATAAGGCGGTATATATGATTAAAGATTATTTTCTTCTTATTTATCAATCCCTACAGAAAGACACCCAAGACCTATCAAAGATTCTCATTCGCCTGTTCAACCTCCTACAGCAAAACGGGCGAAAATCCCATCGATACGAGAAAAAAACAGTCTTTGATATATTAGGTGTCGTTTATAATTGTACCATGTCTGATAATCAAGCAGCCTAATTTAAAAAATGAAACCCGTTAGGGTTTATTTCGTATGCAAATCTTTAAATGTATTACACGTAGCCTTTAAAAAAAGAAAAAACCTTTACTATAATTGACGTTGTATGAGCTTAGCTTGATGGCGATGT
>NZ_JBMDKC010000232.1:0-1652 GCF_057809515.1 Bacillus sp. FG16 | reverse complement strand
CATGCCCATCAACTTAAGAAATAAGACTACCCCCAAGTGTCAAAAAACGTTATTCTTTCTAAAAAGCTAGAAAGGGTGACATTTTTTATGAATCTTTCGATTCAAGATGAATTACAACTATTTTCTGAAGAACTGTGTCGTCATTTAACTCCTTCTTTTTTGGAAGAACTTGCAAAAGAATTAGGTTTTGTAAAAAGAAAACGAAAGTTTTCAGGAAACGAACTAGCGACAATTTGTATTTGGGTCAGTCAACGTACAGCAAGCGATTCCCTCGTTCGATTATGTAGTCAATTACATGCAGCCACAGGTACTCTTATGAGTCCAGAAGGACTCAATAAACGTTTTAATACAAAAGCTGTTGCCTTTTTAAAACATATTTTTTCTACACTATGGAAAAGTAAGATTTGCGAAACATCGGCTATTTCAAGCGAAGCGTTTACTCACTTTCAACGCATTCGTATTTTGGATGCGACGATTTTTCAAATACCAAAACATTTAGCGAGTACCTATCCTGGATCCGGTGGTTGCGCACAAACAGCGGGCATAAAAATTCAATTAGAATATGACTTGCATAGCGGTCAGTTTTTAAATTTCCAAGTAGGCCCCGGAAAAAATAATGATAAAACATTTGGAACAGAATGCTTATCTAACTTACGATCAGGCGATTTATGTATTCGTGATTTAGGGTATTTTTCATTAGACGATTTAGATCAAATGGATCAACGTGACGTGTACTATATATCCAGATTGAAGTTAAATCATACCGTGTATATAAAAAATCCATCACCAGAATATTTTCGAAACGGTACTGTAAAAAAGCAAACACAGTATATCCAAGTGGATTTAGAACATATTATGAATCATTTAAAACCCGGTCAAACATATGAAATAAAAGAAGCTTACATTGGAAAAAATCAAAAACTATTTACGCGTGTGATTATCTATCGTTTAACAGACAGACAAATAGAGGAACGTAGAAAAAAACAAACTTATGTAGAAAGTAAGAAGGGGATTACACTTTCAGAGAAAAGTAAACGATTAGCTGGTATCAACATATATGTGACAAATACTCCTGAGGAGACTGTTCCGATGGAACAAATACATGATTTTTACTCTCTTCGTTGGCAGATAGAAATTATCTTTAAGACATGGAAATCCTTATTTCAAATTCATCAGTGGCAAAATATCAAACAAGAACGATTAGAATGTCATGTGTATGGAAAACTCATTGCTATTTTTATATGTTCTTCTACGATGTTTAAGATGCGTCAACTTCTTTTGCAAAAGAATAAAAAAGAATTGAGTGAATATAAAGCCATTGGCATGATTCAAGATCATCTATCGTTATTATATCAAACGATGCAAAGAAACACCCAAGACATAACAAAGATTCTAATTCGCCTGTTTACCCTACTACAGAAAAATGGGCGAAAATCTCATCGATACGAGAAGAAAACAGTCTTTGATATTATGGGTGTTATCTATGAGTATAATGGGTTTGGAGCACAAAAGAAAGCTGCATAATTTAAAAAATAAAACTCGTTAGAGTTTATTTAGTATGCGTAAATTTAAGAATAACCCATCTGTTGAACAGTTTATAACCCTTTTGAAGGGAATTTCATTTTATTTGTTCTCTTAAGTTGATGGGCATG
>NZ_JBMDKC010000231.1:0-1653 GCF_057809515.1 Bacillus sp. FG16 | reverse complement strand
CATGCCCATCAACTTAAGGATAGACACAATATTAACTTTTGTTCATTTGAACTAAAACTGTCCCTACAAGGGATCCAGTTATTAAATTTAAACACGCCAAATAAACCCTAACGGGTTTCATTTTTTTCTTATGCAGCTTTCTTTTGCTTGCTGCATCCACTATACTCATAGATAACACCCATGATATCAAAGACTGTTTTCTTCTCATATCGATGAGATTTCCGTCCGTTTTGTTGTAGAAGGTGGAACAGGCGGGTTAGAAGCTTTGTTATCTCTTGGGTGTTTTGTATGGATTGATAGAGGAGAAATAGATGGTCTTGAATCATCCCAATTGCTTTATATTCACTTAATTCTTTTTGCTTCTTCTGTAATAAAAGTTGACGCATTTTAAACATGGTAGAAGAACATAAGAAAATAGCGATCAGTTTTCCATATAAATGGCACTCTATTCTTTCTTGTTTGACAGTGCGACAATGATCTATATCAAATAATGATTTCCACGTTTTAAAAACAATTTCTATCTGCCAGCGTAATGTGTACAATTCATGTACTTGTTCCATCGGAACCCATTCCCAAGGGGCATTTGTCACATATACATTTAATCCCGCTGCTAATTTACTTTTCTCTGAATAAGTTCTGTGTTTTGACTTTTCTTTTTCTGCAATTTTCTCTAGGCGTTTTTGTAATTGTGCCGCTGTTAAACGATGAAAAACAAGACGTGAAAATAACTGCTGTTTATCTCCAATATAAGCTTGCTGATATTCTATCGTTTCCCCTGGTTGGAGTTGATTCAAAATCTGTATGACATTGATTTGTATGTATTCTGATTGTTTTTTAATGGAACCATTTTTAAAATATTTCGGATCTGGATTTTTTACATATACGTTTGTATTTAACTTTAACCGCGAAATATAATACGTACCCCGTTGATCCATTTGATCTAAATCCTCTAATGAAAAATACCCTAAATCACGAATACATAAATCGCCTGGCCTTAACGTATCTAAACATTCTGTTCCAAATGTTTTATCATTATTTTTTCCAGGACCCACTTGAAAATTAAGAAATTGTCCACTATGTAAATCATATTCTAATTGAATTTTGATTCCAGCTGTTTGCGCGCAACCGCCTGAGCCAGGATAGATATGCTCTAACGTATTAGGTACCTGAAACATGGTGGCATCCATGATGCGAATGCGTTGAAAATGAGCAAAAAGTTGATTAGAAATGTGAGTGTGTTCACAGATTTTTTGTTGTAATAACAAAGAAAAGATATGTTTTAAAAATAACACTGATTTTTCATTAAATCGTTTATTTAAGCCCTCCGGGCTAAGTACAGTACCTGTAACTGCGTGAAGTCTACTACATAATCGGACTAAAGGATCACTGGCCACCCTTTGACTAATCCAAATACAAATGGTAGCTAAATCTGCCCCTGAAAATTTGCGTTTTCTCTTTACAAACTTCACCTCTCTTGCGAGTTCTTCCAAAAATTCAGGTGTGATATAGCGCTGTAATTCTTCCGCTAATGATTGTAACTCCTCTTGAATCGAGAGATTCATAAAAAATGTCACCCTTTCTCATAGATTATTAAGAAAGAATAACGTTTTTTTGTACTTGGGGGTAGTAAAAAGGCTTAAGTTGATGGGCATG
>NZ_JBMDKC010000230.1:0-1669 GCF_057809515.1 Bacillus sp. FG16 | reverse complement strand
ATAACGTTTTTTGACACTTGGGGGTAGTCTTATTTCTTAAGTTGATGGGCATGAGCAAAAACCCGAAACCAATAAAAAATTAGCTTATTTACGTCTTGAGGATGTTCACCCAGCAGCAGATATAAATCAATTGAAAGAAATTGCTGAATTACTAAAAGAGAAGAAGATTCCTTACATGATCACTGTTATTCCTGTATATACAGATCCGGAGACAGGTAAAACCCTACATTTAAAAGATAAACCCGAACTAGTCGATCTTTTACGCTCTATGCAAGATGATGGCGCAGCGATTATTATGCATGGTTACACTCACCAATTTTATGATAGTGAAACTGGGGAAGGTCTTGAATTTTGGGACGTAAAGACAGATCAACCAATTCGCCAACCGAAACATGAAAAACCGAAGACAAAAGATGACTTTCCAAATATAGAGGCATATAACCAATATGTAAAAACAGGGGAAGAGTTTGAGGAAAAATATACGACAGATCATATCGAAAAAGGGATTCAAGAACTTGTAGATGCTAAACTATATCCTGTCGCATTTGAAGCACCTCATTACACAATGTCTCAAAAAGGGTATGAAATATTATCAAGATACTTTTCAACTTATGTAGGACAACTACAATTAAGTGATACAACTTGGAAATCCATGCACTCTCCAGCATATAGAAGTACACCATCATTTCTACACGGAATGAAATTAATGCCTGAAACAGTCGGTTTTATTGAAGAAGATAAGCCACAAGCTATTGCTAAAATGAAAGCAAATGCTTTATCTGTCGCTAAATTATCCGATGGGATTATTGGAGCATTCTATCATCCTTACTTAGGTGTGAAACCATTAAAAGAAGTGTTACAGGATCTAGAAAGTATTCCAAATATAGAATGGATTGATTTACAAAAGGAAAAGAATGAAGTAAAAATGAAAGATATTCATATTACGACGAATAAAGACGGCATTCACGTTGAAAAACCCACCAGTGCGAATGACATAATTGATTATATAAAGCAATATGGCTTCTTCCTTATACTAGGGTTCGTTATCATTGTCTTTCTTTTATTATTAAAACGTGCGAAAAAATTAGAATCCTAATACAAAACCACCGAGCGGAACGCTTGGTGGTTTTTTGTCCTATATCAAACCGTGGCATTTTACTAAATAAATTCAACTTTTACTTTTTCCGTTACATGATTAAAACTATAATTCTCCTATCCTTTCAAATAAAATCGACTTGTATTTTCATATATTGTTTCTGCGACCTTATCAATGGATATGTTTTTTATAGAACTAATTTCCTTTAATACATCTCGAATCATTCTTGGGTGCGTTATAACATCTTCTTGAAATTCCCACGGACCATCTGTTTCTACCATCATATATTCAAGCGGATAATACGAAACGATTTTTCTAATCTTCTCCTTATGTAAAACATCCGGTGTAATCGAAATATAATAACCATTTCTCATCATCCGTTTCATTGTTTCATCGCTTCCTTTAAACCAATGGAAGTGTGCACGTGAAACTTTATATTTCTCTAGCAAATCACATACAATGTCAGCATCTTCATAAACTGCGTGTAATATAATCGGCAAATTATACTTACTAGCTAGTTTATAAATGCTAGTTTAAATGTACACATTAACACTTGAATAATCATGTACATTT
>NZ_JBMDKC010000023.1:0-64629 GCF_057809515.1 Bacillus sp. FG16 | reverse complement strand
AAAACTGCACCTCCAATTGTTAGACTGTGTCTAACAATTGGGGTGCAGTTCAATTCACTTCACTCTTTTTTATCACAATTATCTACTTTCCACTTCAACTGAAACTACTCGATCAATCTCTTTCAGGGAACTATATAACTCTGTTGTATATAAATCTTCTGGAGCTAAAATAACCATCTCCAGTTGCTGAAATGCTCCACTATCTATATCTTTAATTTTCACGCGTTTCACATGCATGCCTAAATTTTTAATTTGCTTAAATATACCATCTAACTCATGATGCTCTTTAACAGTAATTTTTATAGATAAATCCTTTTGTCTTAATGAATACGGTCCTGCAATTTTCACAAGTTGCGGAAGTACATTAATCGCTAAAATAATTAAAACCATAGCAACTGTCGCTTGTAAATAAAATCCCGCACCAATTGCAATCCCTAAAGCTGAAGCAGCCCACACCATAGAAGCTGTCGTTAATCCAGAAATAACGTCATTACTTCTTCGTAAAATGACACCTGCGCCAAGAAAACCAATTCCACTAACAATTTGAGCAGCCAGTCGCATCGGATCCATATTTGTATGTCCTGGAACAGAATATACATGCACAGATTCAATTGAAACCATCGTAATTAAACAACTTGCTACAGAAATAACCATACTTGTTTTCACACCAAGTGGTTTATTCTTTAGCTGCCTATCTATCCCGATGAATAATCCTAAAAAGAGTGCTAAACCTAATTTGAGTAAAAATTCATATGACATATTTCCATTCTCCTTACTTTACAATGTTTCCCTTAGAATAACTCACTATAACTCTTTTATGATATCAATTCCAGTCTTTTCTATTCATTTAACGTAAAAAACCGAAAAAACATTTATTACGATGTTTCTCCGGCTTTTTATTACACTTTAGATTCTTCTTTATTTCTGATCTTTAATCTTAATTTCTGCATCTTTGTAGAATGCTAATTTACTGTCATTATACTCTTTTGTAAATTTGTTAAACTGCTCTTTCGACTTTTGTGCTTCCACATTTAATTCATTAACAGTTTTAACTTTTTCACCGATTTCTTTTAATTTCGTTTCTTTTACTTTTAATTTTTCATACAGTTCTTTTTCAGTCACTAACACTTTCGTGTAATTTTCATTCATCTTTTTGAATGCATCATAACGATTCTTATACGACTCTTCTACTGCTTTTGCTTGTTTTTGTAACTTCTTATCTTCAATCTTCTCTATATTACTTTGAACAGATTTCGTTTCCTTCTGTGCTTTTTCTAGCATTTCTTTCTCACTTTTCAATACTTTTTCACGATCATCTACATTTGCAGTAGCTTGCTCTATTTTCTTCACAACTGCTTCATTATGATCTTTACCTTCTTGCAAAATTTGAGCATATAGTTCTTGACCTTGTTTCTCTAACTGCTCTAATTTTTTTGCTTCATCCACTAAAGATTTTTCTTGTGTTGCTGCTGTTTCAAAAGCTGTATATAAATTTTCTTCTGGTTTTTCACCGAAACAACCTGTTAAAAGTCCTACTGATAATGCTCCAACTACTGCTACTTTTCCATACTTCAACGTTCATTCCTCCATTACATACGGTTATCATGCCAGAAGTTCACTGGAAAGTGACTCTCTTCATGATAAGCTTCAAACTCATAACCCTTTTCTTTTAGCCCTTTTAAAATTGCTGGCACAGCAGCAACTGATTGTGGGTGAATATCATGCATTAAAATTACTTCTTGTGGTTTTGTTGCGTTAGTTAATACGTTTTGAGCAATTTGTGCTGCAGCTGCATCAACTGGCATTTTATTGTATTTCCAATCTAATGAATCAATTGTCCAATCCCATACTTTAAATCCGCCTTCTACCACTTTATTTCGAAGACCTTCATTCAATCCAGGCATCGAACCATATGGAGGACGTGTTAATTTAGGTGATTTCCCAATAATATTAGCGATTAAACCTTGATCTTCTTTCATCTCATTTACATACTCGCCATTTTTATATAACTTTGCGAAATTATGTGTCATACTATGCATGCCTACATAATGACCCTCAGCATTTTCACGTTTCACTAAATCAGGAAATTCTTTGACATTCGCTCCAATTAAAAAGAACGTTGCCTTCGCATCATGTTGTTTTAGCGTATTTAATAATTCAGCCGTATATTTCCCTGGCCCATCGTCAAATGTAAGATAAGCAACTTTTCTTTCTTTTCCATTAAAACGACTTGGTGCCGTTTTATTCATTTCAACTTTCGGCTGTTCACTTGCAAGCTGCACTACATTTTCTTGTTTCGCGACAGCTTTTGCTGGTGAAGTAATTGATTGGAACATGTAATACCCAATAGCTACTGCGGCAATCGCTATTAAAACGACTACTATTTGTTTAATTTTTAAAGCTTTTTCCATTCTATCGAATTCCTCTCCCTATTAATCTTATATATAAATCGCCCAATATAATTATACATCTATTTATTTTTATTTCACCATGTAAACAGATTTTTTTGTATTATAATGGGAGTTTTATCAAAAGTATTGTTCCATGTGTTTATACGACTAAACGTATCTCCATGAAGGTCCACCATTTTTTTGACGATAGCTAAGCACCTATTGTATGATTATTAATCTGGTAAAATAGCTGGTCAATATATGATACATGATCTTTCGCAATTACTATCTCTTCGTCTTTCACCTTAATCGCTTCATTGTGTATAAATATGTAATTGCATTTTGAACAGTCTTTCTTTAACCTGTTTCAATTTCCACCAATTCAATTGTTCTATAAATAGTAATAAATTGAATTTCCTTCCCTTCAACTTTAGGAGCTAATTTCCAAATAGTCCCCTCTAGTATATCGTATAATTACACCTTTTGTTTATATAAATTAAAATGATTTTAGTATAATTTTTCCGCAACAAAAAACCGTTATTAAAAAGTTGCTAATCCACTTCAAAAAAAGATTGGCAAAAGCCAATCTTTTTTTATTATTCGTTTCGAACTGGTTTTGGCGTTACACCTAAATGATCATTTAATTTTTTTGAAATATCTTTTACATTTTTTTCATTTGGAATGTAATAATAAATACCACCGATACGTTTATCTGTACCTTCTATTTGCATTTTTTCCATTTCCAAATTAGATCCTGCCATATTTTTTGTAATGGCAAGCATATCGTCAAATGTTAAGTTCGTTTTCATGTTTTTATCAACCGCATCTAGTAAAGAGCCCATTTTGCTAATTGATTGAACAGACATCGCTTTTTTGGCAATTGCTTCTATTACAAGTTGCTGTCTCTGTCCACGCATTGCGTCACTATCAATTTTACGCGTTCTTGCAAGTGCAAGTGCTTGTTCTCCATTTAAATGTTGGTAACCTTTTTCTAAATGGATCATACCAGCTTGGTCTTTACTATCTTGTTCAGTGAAAGTAACTGGTACATCAATATCAATACCACCAATTGAATCGACAATTTGTACGAATGATTCAAAGTTAAACTTCACATAATAATCAACAGGTACATTTAAAAATCGTTCCACCGTATCGCGTGTGCTTTCTACGCCACCAAATACGTGAGCATGAGTAATTTTATCTAATTTTTTTCTAGTTGGAATATAAACACGTGAATCACGTGGAATACTTACTAGCTTAACAGATTTATCATCTTTATTAATTGTTGCTAATAAAAGTGCATCTGTTCGAACTGCTTCGCCATATTGGCTTTTTCTCATTTCACTTCCATCTACACCCATGATTAATATTGAAATATTATCCTTTAAAGGTTCAACTTCTTTATCACGCTTTGATGACTTTTCAATTTTTGCATACGCATCATTTACAACAGCTTTTGCTTTATTATATATAAACGAACCATATCCTACTCCTCCAAAAATAAGTAGGAAAAATGGAATTAATATGAACCATTTTATTGACTTTCTTTTAGAACGCTTTTTATTACTTCTCGTATTTTGTTCTAATTCAGAGCTCATACCCATTCGCCTCTCTTTCTCTTTACCAAGTATAATGTAAGTCTATTTATCTTCATATTGAATTTCCTTTCATTAACCTTACAATTTTGTAAGGTTACTACTTAAACCCAATATGTATTCCATTTCACATTATACTCTCGTACTTATTTTTGGCAAGTCACTATTTACCAATTTCAAAAATTTAGCACTTCGCAACATGCAAATTTATAAATTCATTAACTCTTTCATTTTAAATTAGGATATCTTTTTCCAGATAAACGATATGAATAAAGAGTCCAGCTAATGATAAAACCTCTATGAATACAATATATTTCACGTTATTATTTCTCAAACGGCGTATACATGCTTTTCTTCCCCTGATTATCAATAAAAGCCGACTTTGCTTTTATTTTCGTTTTTTCTACTTCCATGTCTTCATTTGAGAAGTTCACAATGATTTTAATATCTTTTCCATAAGAAACAGATTGTACTAGCTTATCTTCTGACAAATACGCAAAATTCGTCATCTCTTCTTTTACTGCTTTTTCATGAACTTCATTCCAAACTTTTAGATGCTCTGTAATTTCTTTTTTATGTTTATTCCACTCTACTTCATCTAAATGGTACAACGGAGGAACATTATACAATAATTCAGACAGCATTCGATTTCCAACTTCATCTTTTACCTTTAAACTTCCCCATTCCCAATGGTGCGTTGTAATAACGGAATCATTGTATACTAATTTATATAATGGTACCGAATATACTGGGTTTAAATATACTTGTTTATATTCTTCTTTCAATGGTACTTGTTTTGCATATTTTTCGGGAACATTTTGATTTGGTGACCAATATCCACCGACATAATACGGGCTTGTTTTATTTTTTCGCATATCTTCATCGTCCCATTTAATAACAGGTGTTTCAATTCCGTGTGCAAATGCAATCGTACTACTAGCAAAATCATTTCCACCTTCAGAACCAACGACCATACCCTTTTCTTGCGCAATGTAGTCCATTCGTTTTAAACGTGCTTTTAAATCTTGCTCTTGTGTCGTTATATGTTTCGCTGAATAGTCATCGTAAATTTCACCTGTCGCATCACAATCAATAAACCATGAATTATATTTAGGACCATTTTGTAATATATCATTCATACGTTCCTTTACACTAGGCAGCGATAAAGTCGGGTTTAACTTGCGACCTCTGCCTAAAAAGCCTTGCACCTTTTCTCCGTTTTTCTTCGTTACAGTAGCCTCTTCGTATAATGATGGGTCATTAAAGGATGCTGTGTTCCAATTTTTATCACTTTTTTCGTGAATGGAATGATATGAATCATACGGACCAACTAAATACCCCATTTCCTTAGCTTTTGCCACGAAATTCGGTTGCATAAATCCTTGTTCCCAGTTCGGCAGACCAATCCACGCTTTTTCTATTCCGGCCTCTGTCATTTCCTTTAGTATGTCCGTTCCATCTGCATTACCCCATTTACTTACCTCTTCAACCGCATCGCCAAGTAGCGACTTTAATAAATGCTTATTTAAGCTATACAATTCTGTATTCGTTAAGTGACCTACACCTTTCTTTAATAGCACACTAGCTTCCTGGTCAACGTTTTGAAAAATATCCTCTTTATAAAATTCCTTCATGGATAATACTTCGTTTATATAACGTAAAATAACATTTTTTTGATACTTATCAATGAAATCTTGTTTACTTACTTGATCTAATACATTCAGTTCCCCAGGCTCTGAACTATTCTTTTGAATAAGTTCTTTTATATGACTAAACAGCGGGCTATTTATTTGCTCCCTTAGTTTTGGCCAATTTATATTATTTTCTGATAAACCATTTTGATTCCAAAAATAAAAATGCGCCGCTCCATATAACTTTTCGATTTCTTTATTTTTTCTAGCCTTTTCTTGTAATGTTTTAAATTCACCTTTTCGAACAATATCATCCTTATACAGTTTAGCAATACTTACCGCATCATTATTTGTCACATATAATTGAAATCCATATGTTTTATTTTGATTTATGCTCGGAAATTCATGTGTAAAATCAAATCCTATTTTCGGATCCGAATGAAATTTCAATTCATTATTAAACATATTGTTTGCAATATATACAATTGAATATTTCGAACCATTTAATGCGAAAAACTTCATAGAAAATGATTCAGCAAATGAATATGCATCATCCTTTAAAAACTTCTTCCAATTCTCATCATTGCTCGGAATTTGCTTACCCTCCCATAACGGAAGTGTATAATTTTCAGCTTCTACTTTCGGCCATGTAAAGCTTTCTGCACCAGTCGATTCCACTTCAATGTTTAAGTGGTCTTTTTTCTTTTCTAATTTTATTTTTACTTTTTGATCTGGATATTCCCACGATGTACGATCCTTTTCTTTTTTTACATTCGATACCTTCATTTTCGGTAGGGGTTGTGATGCCTGTTCCTTTACACCCTCATGTTCTACAGTTAATGTGAATGTTTCTGGATTTACATCATAAGTAAAATCTTTATACTTCGCTTTCTTTATTTTAGACTCTTGTACAGCATTACTACCTTTTACGTCACAACCGACTAAAGTCGAAAATGACATAGTTGTAAGAAGACATATCGCTATCATTTTTTTCATCCTCTGCATCTCCACCAATGAATATACAGGTGGTTTGTTACAGGAATGTGGCAAAAAATAATAGAGCTAGCATTTTGCTAGCTCTATTTGGAGTATTAAAAGTTGATATGAACAACTATAATTCGCTTAAAAGATATGTAATACAGTAACTGCATTTTTTTCTCAACAATTATGAAACTAAACAAATCAAAATTTTAACAAGCATTCTTTAACTGAAAAAATAAGTGTATACAATGTATCCTAAAAGTAGTACTAAAATGATTATCCCTGTACTTTTCCAATTCATACCGCCTGCTATATCAACTGGACTACCTGTTTCCGCTCTATTGAGTCCGTCATGTAAAGAACCAGTAAGATTACTTTTTAATTCACTTTGTCTCATACGCTCTCTTTTTTCTTCTGGTGAATCTTTATTCATTTAATCACCCCCAAAATGAATGCACTCTTTGCTACATTATTCAAAATTAACATTTGTTTTATATTTTTCCCGAAAAAACCTAATTTAAAATAGGTTTGCAACGTAAAGAAAGCTAGCCATGCCAGCTTTCTTTATAATCCAATATGCTCTTCCTTATTTACAATAATACCTTTATGGTCGATTTCAAGCTCACATACTTTCATATCTGTAAATACTCTCGCTAATTGCTCAGCGATTTCTTGACGTTTCTCATACGGCGTTAAAATAAAAATAGATGGTCCCGCACCGCTAAGTGCTGTGCCGTATGCACCAAATTCTTTTGCACATTTACGAATAGATGGTAATAACGGTACGAGTTCTAAACGATACGGCTCGTGAAAATGATCTCTTTCCATCATTTCACCTACAACTTCCCACTTCTTTTGACAAAACGCAGCTACTAATACGTTGCTGATTGCACTAGCCTTAACTGCTTCATGAAACGGAAACACATCTGGTAATACAGATCGGCTTTCCTCTGTATTTAACTCTTCATTCGGAATAAGAGAAATTACACCTAATTCCTTACTTTCAATTCTTACAACCGAAACATTCTTTCCATCAAGTGCTCCGATTACAGTTCCTCCTAGAATGGAGGCAGCAACATTATCAGGATGTCCTTCAAAATTTGTAGCAATTTGAACTTTTTGATCAGCAGTTAAGTTCAAATTGCCTAGTTGATTCGCAACCTCTATCCCAGCTACAATCGCTGATGCACTACTTCCTAGCCCTCTTGTTAATGGAATATTACTAGTAACTTCTATTATATGGGGTGATATAGAAGGACATACTTTACATGCCGTGCTAACGATTAAATTTTTATCGTCTGTCGGAATTGATTCTTCAAAGGAATGGATTACTTGCCATTTATCAGCTTTTTCTTTGACCACCACATCTAAATACAATGACAAAGCTATTCCAACTGAATCAAATCCAGGACCAACATTTGCCGTACTAGCAGGGACACGAACGCTTAATGGTATCACGACATAATCACCCCTTTAATATGATCTTTAATTTGTTCTATATCATTTGACAAACTTGCGATGTCTAGTTGATTTGAAGAAATAGCGATATCAGGATCCTTCAAACCATTTCCAGTTAATACTGCAACAACTGTTTCTCCCTTTTTGATTTTTCCAGATTTAACATGTTTAATTACGCCGGCTAATGAAGCATTTGATCCCGGTTCAGCGAAAACTCCTTCAGTTTTTGCCAATAACCTATACGCATGTAAAATTTCTTCATCTGATACCATATCTATTTCACCACAAGACTGCTCGGCAGCCTCTACTGCATACGACCAACTTGCTGGGTTACCAATGCGAATTGCTGTTGCAATTGTTTCAGGCTCTTCAATTACATGCCCTTTTACAATTGCCGCTGCTCCTTCTGCTTCAAAGCCATGAATTCTTGGCTTCTTATAACCTTTTTCTTTCTCATATTCACAGAAGCCTTTCCAATATGCTGTAATATTCCCTGCGTTCCCAACAGGGATAGCTAGAACATCTGGTGCATTTTGCAATTGGTCACAAATTTCAAATGCTGCTGTTTTTTGTCCTTCAATTCGATAAGGATTCACTGAATTTACTAATGTAATCGGCTCTTCTGCAGCAATATTTCTTACAGCCTTAAGTGCATCATCGAAATTCCCTTCTATTGAAATAATTTCAGCTCCATAAGCGACCGCTTGCGCTAATTTTCCATGCGCAATCTTTCCTTCAGGGATGACGATTATACATTTCATCCCAAGGCGTGCCGCATATGCTGCAGCTGATGCTGATGTATTACCTGTTGATGCACAAATGATTGCTTCTGAACCTTCTTCTTTCGCCTTAGCAACTGCCATCACCATACCACGATCTTTAAAAGAACCTGTCGGATTCGCTCCTTCGTACTTACCATATAGCTGAATCCCTAATTGCTTTGATATATTTAACAACGGAATAAGAGGTGTGTTTCCTTCCATTAAGCTGACATTAGGTGTGTTTTCATTCACCGGTAAATAAGAAGCATACTGTTTTAATAGTCCTTTATACATATTGTTTTTCCTCCTCGATAATGTAGTAACTGTTTATTTCACTTGCGACATCTTCTATCGCTCCTAAAACTCGTTCGAATTGATACTTTGAAGTTCGATGTGTCACAACAACAACTTCTGCCAGTTCACGGTTTAAAGGTAATTGAATAACTTCTTTTAAACTTACAGAGTAATTAACGAAACATTCTGTTATTTTTTGCAACATCCCAGGCTCATCTCGTAATGAAATACGCAAGAAATATTTCGAAACTACTTCTTCATCACCTTGTAATTCATAAGGAACTGGTTCTTTTAACGCACTTTTATTTTTCGGCACTTGATTCATATTTTTAACGATGGAAATAATATCACTTACTACAGCAGAACCAGTTGGCAACTTTCCAGCTCCAGGTCCGTAAAACATTACTTCTCCTACCGCTTGACCGTGAACATATACTGCATTAAATTCATTATTTACATTCGATAATGGATGACGACTTGGTAAAAGTGTCGGTTCTACACTTAAATGAATGGCTGATCCTTGTTTTTCTGCTTTCCCAATTAACTTCATAGTAAATCCTAACTTTTCAGCCATTTGTAAATCTTCTTTTTCAACCTTTCGAATCCCTCTTACTTGCACATCATCTAATGAAACATTCATCGAAAAACCTAAGTTTGCAAGAATTGCTACCTTTCGCGCCGCATCTAGTCCATCTACATCTGCTGTCGGATCCGATTCTGCAAAACCTAATTTTTGAGCTTCCTGTAAAGCCTCTTCATAAGACCACCCATTTTGACTCATTTTTGTTAACATATAATTTGTTGTACCATTTACAATTCCCATTATTTTTTCAATTTGATCTGATGCTAGCCCGTCAGTTAGTCCTCTTAACACTGGAATACCACCTGCTACGCTCGCTTCATAACATAAATCACAATCATTATCGTTCGCCAGTTGAAGAAGCTCCGCACCATATACAGCCATTAAATCTTTATTTGCTGTTACGACATGTTTTTTATTTCGTAAAGCCTTAACAATATGCTGTTTTGCTTCTTCAATTCCGCCCATTACCTCTACTACAATATCAATATTTGAATCATTTAGAACTTCATCTGCATGACTTGTTACTGCAATTCCATCAATACAAACATCGCGTTCTTTTTCCAAATCACGTACAACGACTGTTTTCACTTTCACTTCGTATCCTGTATCAAGAGCGATTTTTTTATAATGTTCTTTCAAAATATGAACAACACCACTTCCGACCGTACCTAAACCTAATACCCCAACATTTATAACGTTATTCATCTTCTAATCTCCTCCTAAAAGTTTAATTGTTACACCTATAAATCACCTTATCCTGCTCTTTGGCCATGCAGGTGGTGGTTATTTCCGTACGTACAAATTGTTTCATGTTACAAGCACCTCCTTTCAAAGTAATAAAAAAACACACTCATCCCTAGGAAAGGGACGAATGTGTTTTCGTGGTTCCACCCTTGTTCCAACCTAGACGTATCTCCTTCTAGATTGCTCAAGTTCAGATAACGGCTGATACCGTCAATAATTACTAGATTACTCGTTCACTATTGAAGTTCAAAGGTGGTAAAATCATTTCTCGTGTTAGGAAGCTCACACCCTAGACTTCCCTCTCTGTAAACCGTAAAAATGATTTCTTGTCCTTATCGTTACTTTTTCGTTCATGTTTATTTGTTAACTCATTATACTCGCATAAAAAACAAAATCAATACTATTTTTTAATCATTTTAAATTTTCAATCTCTAAGGTCGTAAAAAAACACACTCACCCCTAGGAAAGGGACGAATGTGTTTTCGTGGTTCCACCCTTGTTCCAATCTAGACGTATCTCCTTCTAGATTGCTCAAGTTCAGATAACGGCTGATACCGTCAATAATTACTAGATTACTCGTTCACTATTGAAGTTCAAAGGTGGTAAAATCATTTCTCGTGTTAGGAAGCTCACACCCTAGACTTCCCTCTCTGTAAACCGTAAAAATGATTTCTTGTCCTTATCGTTACTTTTTCGTTCATGTCTATTTGTTAACTTATTATAGTTATCAACTTTTTAAAAAGCAAGCCTATTTTTACTAACTATTTTCAAGAATTTTTTTATTATATTTTACAATAGCATTATGCAACCGCCACTCAATTTACCTATTTTGTTACTTCTCCAGTTTATAAATCAACGGTTCATATATAAAGTGAAACTTTAATCAGTGGGGATTTTGTTCATCCCCACTGATTATTAGTCGAACCAATCGGGCTTTTACGGGCAGTTGATACCCACCTAACTTCTTTACTTACGCTGAATTTTAAGGTAGGGGTCTTACTGCCCGTTAATGCGGGATAAGTTCCCCATTCTAAAACCCGTACATATCCACCTTACAAAACTATATCAATAAAATTTTCAATACAATCTTTTTGTATAACTTTCCTCTAAAGAACGAGCAACATCTTCTTCTGAAGTATTCACTTTCGCATGCTCCAGCAACATTTTTGCTGCTGAAGGTAACTCTTTTTTATTTAACCAAGATTCTGAATCCCACATCTTAGAACGAATAAAAGCTTTTGCACAATGAATATAACACTCTTCTATTTCAACAACAATTCCAAGCAACGGATTACGTCCATTCGCCTGCATTTCTTTCAAAACTTCTTCGTCGTTTGTAATATACGCTCGGCCATTTATCCGGAGCGTCTCCCCAAGACCTGGAATAAAAAAGATTAGTCCTACACGTGGATTTGAAATAATATTCAAAATGGAGTCTATACGACGATTGCCCGGTCTTTCTGGAATGATAATTTTATTATTATTTAATACGTATACAAATCCAGGTGCATCTCCTCTCGGCGAAGCATCACACTCTCCTAATTTATTTGCAGTAGATAATACTAGAAAAGGAGATTTAGACAGAAAATCTACGCAATGGTGGTCTAATGATGAAATAACTTTCTTTAACGCTCGCTCACTTGGTTGCCCCAATATTTTCCGTAGCTCTTCCTCTGTTGAAATAATCGATTTTATTTCCGCACGCTCTATCCCCACTTATAACCACTCCTTTTTCTTTATTTTCCCAAAATTCAATACAAATATTGTATAATGAAATTTGCAGAAAGGGGAATTAAAATGACAGAGTGGTTAACAATATTTGATCCTGAAAGAAATACACTTGGGAAGAAATTACGTGATGAAGTGCATCGTGACGGTGATTGGCACGAAACATTTCATTGTTGGTTTGTAGAAAAAGATGCTGAAGATATGTTCTTATATTTCCAATTACGCTCTAAAAATAAAAAAGAAGCTCCATGTATATGGGATATTACTTCAGCTGGACATATTATGCATGATGAAGATGTACAAATTGGTGGCCTTCGTGAAATCGAAGAAGAATTGGGGCTTTCCTTTCAAACTACTGATTTAATATACAAAGGCATCTTTAAAATAGATTATGAAATTTCAAATCTTACTGATCGTGAATTTTGTCATATGTATTTTCACAATGTTATCAATCCACTTCCATTCGCACCAGGTGAAGAAGTAGACGATGTGATGAAAGTACATGCAACTTCTTTTCTACAACTATTAAAAAGAGAAATTTCATCTTTAAAGACTATTTCAGTCTTAAACAATACACCGATTACGATAACATTTGAAGATATTTATCCGTATGATCTTGCATACTATGAATTTGTTATAGAGCAAGGAAAAGAAGTATTAAAAAATAATAGTTTATAAATAAAATAGGACTCTCAGCATCATATTGCGTGGAGTCCTATTTTTCATTATTGCTCAAGTACTTTTAATCTACTCTCTACTTGTATAAATAAACGCATAATTAATAACAGCATAACCACCATAATCGCTATCATTGTATGTGGATATCTAAACAGTATACTAATAACACTCCCAATTAACATCATGATGAATCCATTTTGCTTCATCACTGCTGCACTATACCTATTACCCGCATCCCATAATTCCTTATTTTTCATAGATCGTTTCGTACGATAACCATATGCCGCATTAATATCTGTCGGTGGATTTTTTTGAAGGATAAGTGCGGCAAGTATAAATATAATTCCAATCAATATGCTTATTCCTATGTTTACTAGTGCATAAATCAATTATATCCCTCCTAAACTTACACTTTCATTATACGGCATAACCCTATTTTTTCCAATTCATAACACATTCACTTTCTTTCTTTTGATGTCTGAAACATACTTGGAAGTGTTACAAAACGTGCCCCTTTCGTTTTTAACTGCGGAATGATTTTGTCTAGTGCATCTACAGATCCTTGTAAATGCCCACCTGGTGTTGAATGCTGGAGGATGACACTTCCAGGAAATGAATTCCCTAACACATTATTTGTAATCGTATCAGTGCTTACACCTTTCCAATCAACCGTATCAACACTCCACTGTACGATCATAAAATTTTGCTCTGTTGCCCATTTTAATTGATTTTCAAGTATTTCACCGTATGGCGGACGTATAAACTTTGGTGCGTAACCAGCTAAACGATTTAATATTTCTTCCGTTTTTATTATTTGATTATGGTACTCAACGTCATTTACTTTTGCTAAATTCGGATGACTATACGTATGATTACCAATTACATGCCCTTCATTTGCAATACGCTTTACTACGTTTGGATACTTTTCTGCGTTTTCACCAAGCAGGAAGAAAGTCGCTTTCACATTATGTTGTTTTAACTTATCTAATATTTTTGGCGTAAAGACTAAATCTGGCCCATCATCAAATGTAAGGGCTACTTCCGCTTTATTGTAAGAACCTGAAAATGCATACGCATATTTTTCGACCCACGAAAATGGTGTCCATGATCCACGCTCATATGCTTTCATTGGTACTTCATAATTTTGAGGGGTATATACGTAAGGTAATGAGCTTTTATAGTCTCCATAATAAAATGAGTTATATGGCATATAAGCATACGAAACATCTCGTTCTAGTCCCCATTGATATGGAACGAACATTTCTGGCGAATAAAAATAATACATGATAAAAACCTCCCTAAATTTTCATATGTGATTCATCTGCACTTTGTTAGAGAAATTGTTATTCATAAGCAAAAATAAGACTGTCCGTTAACAGGACAGTCTTACTGCTTTATATTATTAATAAATCAATGTACTATCTTTTGGCAAAGCTTTCACATGTTTTAAATAGTTCGTCACTTTATCATCATCATCTTGCGGATATTGATATCCATATGTGTTAGCAATTTCATTCGCCACTTCTCTAAATAAATCACCCATGACAAAGAATGAGCCCCATATGTTTTCGTATTCTGCATTAGAAAATGTCTTTTTAAATTGCTTCCACATATCTTCTTCAACATATTGCTCGAAATTCTTTCCAAACTTACCTGCATTAACTGTAAAATCTGTTTTCATACCAACATGCCATTCTAGCATTACGATGAACATATCTCGTACTGGACCATCAAGCATCCCTTTCGCATAAGAAAGTTCTTCTCTCCATAGTCCTTTCCCTACATTCGTACTACACCACCAAAATTCATTACAGCAATCTAAAAACTCTTTTTCTGTAGGCTTTTTTATTAAGTAGTCTTTATCGCTTGCTGGTGGAAATTCAACAATACAATTATCTTTATCAAGAAGCAGCTTACTTAAACTATCTTGTCCAACGAACTTATTTATCAAATCAAATGGAACGAGCGTTAAATCAATTCGATTTCCATCCATAAACTGCATTAAATACGGAAATTTCCCGTCTTCGTCCGCTGGAATTAATGACATTTCTTCTGGCATTTGTACAATCATTATTTCTCCAAATCTATGAATCCAATTATGATTAGACGTAAAAGATTGTATATCATGTACAACATACATAATATCGTAGTCTTGAAAACAATCTCTCTTCACATTTGAATTTACACGTGATCCATTCATGATAACTGCTCGGATTCTTTCATCCTCTTTTGCTGTATTTATAATTAAGTCTAACATTTCTTTTTCAGTTCTCATCTATTCCTAACCTCCAATTTTTATATAAACTTATATTTCCAAGTATGTTGGAGGTCCACGAGGTAGCTGCGTTGTACAAGATACATGTTATAATTTTTGAAATTTCTTTTTCATTTTCTCTCCTCCTATTTTTTTATATCTTTCATCCCCTTCAGCAATTGCAAACTCTTCTGTAATTTCATTCATAGGTACTATTGTTACTTCAATTGTTTTTACAATTGCTACCGGATTTTCATCGTAATCCAAAATAACAGAGTAGTCCTCTGTAGTTGGTAACGGTACATTCTTTAATTCATAGAAGAGATATGCAGAACAAGTTGCCGTTTTCGTTCCGTCAACTACTTGCTTAGCAAGACGATTTGCGGTATCACCAAATTTCCAAGCACTCACCGTTTTTGGTATCTAAGCATCTTTCCAATACTCCGCCCAGTATTGGAAAGATGCTTCATTCATTATCTCTCACTCCCCTAAAGTCTACTATAAATATAATAGACTTTCGAACGGTATCACTCTTTTACTACTGCCATTACAAACCCATCGTATCCTTTACTTCCGACAGTTTGAAGCGCTGTAGCACTAACACGTGGCTCATCAGCTATTAATTCATAGAAACGACGTATCCCTTGTACACGAGGATCGGTACTAGTATTGTCAATAACTTCTCCTTCACGTACTACGTTATCCCCAATAATTACAGTACCCGGTCGTGATAGTTTTAGTGCCCATTCAAAATAAGCAGGGTTATTTTGTTTATCAGCATCTATAAAAATAAAATCAAACGGTTCATACTTCTCGTTTTCTATTTGTTGTAAAGAATCTAACGCTAATCCTGTTCGTATTTCAATTTTATCAGTCAAATTAGCACGCTCAATATTGCTACGTGCAATTTCTGCATGTTTTTCACTTGCTTCCAATGTAACAACTCGGCCTCCAGATGGCAATGCTCTAGCAATCCATATCGTGCTATATCCGCCTAGCGTACCAATTTCTAAAACATTACGGGCCCCTTGAATTTGTACTAATAGTTGTAAAAACTTACCTTGCGTTGGTGATACATCATGTGCTGGCAAATTAGCTGCAGCATTAGTTTGAAGAACCCCTTCTAATGTAGAATCTTTCGGTATTAATACATCACTCATATATTGATCAACAGCCGTCCATTTCTCAATTCCAATCATGCAAATACCACCCCTTTCAATTTTCCAATGCTTTCTACCATTCACTTTTGATTATACAGAAAATTCTTTCTTAAACACAAAAAATAAAGAAGGGACATCTATCCCATTACAGAATAGATATCCCTTCTTTTATTAATAAATGTAATTCTTATGGATTAGTAGACCAAAGTCCAGCTGATTTAATAAATGTACGTTTATTTAATTTCAGCTGTGCTACGATAAATTCTGCAATATCTTCAGCTTGCATAACTTTATCAGGATTTCCGTCAGTTAATCCTAAATCAACAGCCATATCAGTTGCTACTGTACTTGGTGTTAAAGCCGTTACACGAATGTTATGCTTACGAACTTCCATCGCTAACGATTCTGTTAAACCAAGAACACCAAATTTAGAAGCACTATATGCACTTGTTACAGGTGCACCTTTTTGTCCTGCTGTAGATGAAATGTTAATGATATCACCAGATTGTTGTTCAATCATGCTTGGTAAAGCAGCACGAGTTGCATAATATACACCCATTAAGTTTACTTGAATGATTTTTTCCCAATCAGCAACATCTAATTCTAAAAACTTACCGAACTTAGAAATACCAGCGTTATTAATTAAAATATCGATAGATCCTAAACCATTTTTTAACGTTTCAATCGCAGTAGTCACTTCTTCGTATGAAGAAACATCAGCAGTTGCAATAACAGCTTTTACACCTTCTGCTTCTACTTCTTTCGCTACTGCTTTTAAGTTTTCTTCTGAACGAGCTAATAGTCCTACATTTACGCCTTCTTTCGCTAATGCGATTGCGACAGCGCGACCAATCCCTCTACCTGCTCCTGTAATTAAAGCATTTTTGCCTTGTAATAATTCTGCCAAGTATAACACTCCTTAATCATCTCAGTTATGTATTATATTAAAATTGTATCTATGTTTATGTAAAAAGGCAATGATGCACTTTCATGTGCGTAGGTTACTTGTAGGTAACTATAAAAAGTTTTTATTTATAAGTATCATGTTTTTTCCATTATTCATATAAAATAAAAATAAATCCAGCATAGGAGCGTGTATGTGTATGAAAAGAAAAAAATGGTTCTTATCACTAACTGCAGTCGGACTATGTATCATATTTTTGGCTATGTATTTTATATTTGGTAATCCACTACATTATAAAGTAATAGAAAAAGATACTAGCGACTATCTCCATACTATAAAAGGATATAAGCAAAAAGAAATACAAAGCATAACCGGAAAATATACTCCCCTTTATAATATCGGCTATTATGCAACAGTAGTATATAAAGACGAACCCTATTTTACATACTCTTATACATACGATAATAATAAAATAATACAAGACGAAGGCATTTTAGGAAGACATACTGAGTCATTTGAAAATCTTAATTTAAACTGGTCATTGTTTGACGAGTTAGTAGACAGTATACATAAAAATTTGCAAGAAAAGGGATTAAGTGAAAAGGAAGATTATTCTATACGATCCGTTCAATTCATTGATATAGATGATGATAAAAACGGTGCAGAAGCGTACGTTGACTTTAAGAAAGATAAAGAATCAGATTACTCATACCGTATGAATAGCGAAGGAAGAGCTTATCAATATAGCTGCAACAATGGTAAATGTATTTATAAAGAGAAATAGTGTTAGAAGATATCACCCTAACACTATTTCTCTTTATATTTAGGAATACACACAATAAATTCAGTACCATTCCCTTCCTCACTCTCAACTTTTATTTCCCCATGATGAAGATCGAGTACTTTTTTTACAATAGCTAAACCTAAGCCACTTCCTCCATAAGCACGATTTCGTGAAGAATCCGCTTTATAAAAACGCTCAAAAATATGTTGTTTCTGTTCTTCAGATATACCAATTCCTGAATCACGGATACGCACTTCCACTACTGTTTCATGTTCCTTTAACTGAATAATAATCGTACCACCGCTTGGAGTAAATTTAATACTATTATGAATTAAATTAATCCACACTTGACTCATACTTTCTTGATCAGCAATAACATGTACTTTTTCTAAATCTAGTTCTAACTCAATTTCTTTTTCAGCCCAGAGTGGTTCACTATTTAACACAATTTGCTTTAACTGCTGATCTAATCGATAACTCACTCTTTCTGGTATATACTCTTCTGATTCTAAAAGAGTTAGCTTTAATAAGTTTTGACTTAGTTTAGATAATCTCGTTGTTTCAGTTTCAATAATGGTAAGATAATGCTTTCTTTTTTTCTCAGAAAGATTATCGTCTTGTAGTGCTCTAGCAAATCCTTTTATAGAAGTTAATGGTGACTGTATTTCATGAGAAACATTCGATACAAATTCTTGTCTCATTTTCTCCATCGTATTCAGTTCATCTGTCATATCATTTATACTTTTTACGAGCACGCCAATTTCTCCATCATACTTTTCTTCATTTCGTATTTTTACGGAGAAATCTCCTTTTGCAATTTTTTGTATCGGTTCAATAATAGTCCAAATCATTGCCTCTCGTTTTGGCCTCATTAATATTCCAATTAATGTCCAAATAAGAATAATAAATACAAAACCGACCATATCACTAATTAGAAAGGCAACAAATGGCGATACGTTTACGTCAAAAGCATTCAATATACTAGTTGCTACATAAAATGCGATAGACCAAATGATAGTAAGAAAAGAAAAGAGCGCTAATACCGCTCCAAATACTTTCAGCATCTTCAACTTACTCATTCGTTTTCCTTTTCTCATTTACTTACCTCTAAGCGATACCCTAATCCTCTTATTGTTTTAATACTAAATTTCGACTGCTCTTCTTGAAACTTCTCACGTAACCGATTAATATGAACGTCTAGTGTACGTTCATTCCCTTCAAAATCATATCCCCATATTTCTTCAATTAATTGCTCTCTCGAACAAGTTCTTCCCGATTTAGACCCTAAAGTAAAGAGCAGCTCAAATTCTTTTAACGGTAACGTAACCGTTTGTTCTCCAGATGTAACTTCGAATGTTTTACGATTTAATAATACATTTCCAACTTGAATCGATTGTGAAACTGTAATTTGGTAACGTTTCAATAATGCCTTTACTCTCACTACTAGTTCTATAGGATCAAATGGCTTTACAAGATAATCATCTGTCCCAAGGTGAAATCCTTTTACTTTTTGTGATGTTTCTCCTTTGGCAGTTAGCATCAGAACCGGGATATCATAGTATTTTCTTAATTCAAAACATACATCAAATCCATCCATATTTGGCATCATGATATCAAGAATAACCATATCGACTTTTACGTCATCCATTTTCCGAAGTGCATCTACTCCATCAATTGCCTCATATGTTTGAAAACCTTCTCGTTCTAAAAATACAGAAACGAGTTCCCTAATGTGTGGATCGTCGTCTACTATTAAAATTTTAGGTATCAAAGGAACCATTTCCTTTCTACTTAGCATCTAATATATTTTTTTAAAATGAATCATCAGTGGAGTAAAATCCCACTGATGATTCATTTTATAATGCACCCTCTTTAATTTTCAATTGTTGCGTTGCAAACTCGCGATACATATCATGCGTCTGTAATAATTCATCATGCGTACCACTACCTGTAAGATTCCCTTTTTCAATAAAGATAATTTTATCTGCATCTACAACAGTAGAAAGTCTATGCGCGATCACTAACGTTGTTCTGCCTTTCATTAAGTTATTTAACGCTTTTTGAACGACAGACTCAGATTTACTATCTAAGCTTGAAGTTGCCTCATCGAGCATAAGAATTTGCGGATTTCGAAGTAACGCCCGGGCAATGGCAATTCGCTGTCTTTGTCCACCAGAAAGCTTCACACCGCGTTCTCCAACTTCTGTTGCATAACCGTTTGGTAAGTCATGAATAAATGCATCAACATATGCCATTGCTGCTACTTTTTCAATTTCTTCATCCGTTACTTCGCCTTCAACGCCGTAACAAATATTATCACGAATCGTTCCATCGATTAACGGACTATCTTGTGATACGTAACCGATTTGACGTCGCCATGACTGTAATGAATAACTCGTAATTGATTCTTTTCCTAATTTAATGGCACCGCTAGTTGGCTCATAAAAACGTTCCAGTAATGAGAATAACGTTGTTTTCCCACTACCACTTGGTCCTACAATCGCTGTCACTTTTCCTGATTCAATTGTGAAATCAATATTTTTCAAAACTTGCTCTTCTTCGTTATACTCAAAATGTACATTTTCAAGAACGATCGGCTGCTTAGCATTTGTCACTTTCACACCAGTTTCATGATCTTCTACTTTATATTCTAAAATCGTACTAATTCTTTCCGTTGCACCAATTGCCTTTTGAAATTGTGTAAAGAACATAGATAATTGACTCATCGGCATTATAATTTGAACTAAATACAAAATAAACGCTACAAGTTCACCAGTTGTTAATGCACCGCTAGAAACTCTCATCCCGCCATATCCTACGATAATAACAAGTAGTGCCATTAAAACAAACGACATAACTGGCGAAATTAATGCTTGCACTTTTCCTTCTTTCAAACCAAATTGTAATAACTTTTGTATACCTGTATTACCCGTTTCATATTCTCTTTTTTCTGTATTTGAAGATTTCACTAAACGAATTTCTGATAACACTTGCGTTAACACGCTTGTAAAAGATGCCGTTTCATCTTGAAGCGCTTTTGAAATCTTATACATTTTTCGTCCAAGTGGAACTAAAATTAATACAGACAACGGAATAACCGTTAAAAGTAACGCAGTCATTTTCCAATCTAACACAAATAATACAATTAACGATCCAACAATTGAAATACCACCTGTTAATAAGTTTGACAAATGCTCAGAAATTAACGTTTTCACAACACCTGTATCATTCGTCATACGGCTAATAGTATCACCTGTTCTATTTTGATCGTAATAAGATACCGGCAAGATAAGTACCTTTTTCCACAAACGTTCTCTTAGTCCCGCTACAATCTTCTGCCCAATATAATTTAGTAAATATATAGACAACCCTGCCGCAATAGTTTGCATTACAAAGAAAGCAACTAACCCAACAATTTGTCCTGCACTAATTGAAGAAAGCGAAAAATTATCTACTAATCCTTTTGTCAGCATAGGAATAAATAAACTCGCTCCCGTAGAAAGCAAACTCATTAATAACGCAAAAATTAAAATTCCTTTCGGAGGATTTGTATCTTGAATAAGGCGTAAAAACTGCCTCCAGCTCCCTTTTTTCTTCATTTCATTTCTAACTTCCATTCCTGTTCATCTCCTCGTGTTAAACCAAACTGTTCTTTCTAAAATTAGAATACGATACAAATGTAAACCGAATGTAAACACACTTTTTCTATTTTTACAAAATATACATAAAAACTCATCTTTACAACAGATATAAACATCTGATATTATTACCTGGTACTTAATATTATTCTATGTAAATTATAGATAAATAATTTACAACACGATATAAATCTCCAGTTAGTGAAAGGAGTATCCTTTTTGCAAACAAATATACATTCTGAAAAGGAAACAATTATTTTTATTCATGGATTAGTTGGCAATCGTCGCGCCTTCAAAAAGGAGCAAAAACGATTTTCTGCCTCCTACAACATTATAACTTATGACTTATTAGGTCACGGTGATGATAAAGGAGAAGCAATCGACTTTTCATTACAGCGCCTCGTAGATCAATTATTAAACTTATATGAACAAGAAGGTATTAAAAAAGCTCATATTTGTGCGCTAAGTTACGGCTGTTACATCTCTACAATTTTTGCACAAATGCATCCAGAAAAAGTATTAAGTATTTGTCATATTGGAGGACATTACAATAATCCTTCTCGCTTATATAACGTATTCCAAAAATTTTGGGAGAAACGAGGAGATGAATACTCTAAATGGCTCTCTCAATACGCAAATACTATTTTTCCAAGTGGTATACTAAAATCAAATCCGTTTGCAGTCATTTCAAGAAATATTTACTACCGTTTCGGATTACAATTACATTCATCCATTATTGCCCAGTCATTACGACATCGGTTAGAATTCGATTTAAAGTCTAAATTAAAATCACTTCCTCACCCTATACTATGGGTAATGGGAGAGCATGATCATCTCTATAAATCTTGTCTATTTGATTTGAAATCTATTTTACCTAACGTTCTATACAAGGAAATACCTTTAGCAGGACATGCAGCTAACTTATTTCGTCCTAACTATTTCCACGACTTATATGATCGATTTTTAAATGGAAAGCTAAAATAAAAACTATTAAACTTCCAATTCATTCAACCATAAAAAGGCTTCCCAAGTTTCCTTGGAAAGCCTTTTCTCTATACGAAAAGTATATAAACTACTTTTTCTTAGTATGCTTTTGTGTAACCTAAAATGTGCTTGCTCCAGTAAGAGTTACTTACAGAACTAATACGTACACCAGTTGCATCTGTTTCTGCACTAATGAACTGACCGTTTCCTAAGTAAACACCCATGTGAGAAGGACCTGATTTATAAGTATTTTGGAAGTATACTAAATCACCTGGTTGTGGATTGCTAGTTTTTGTTTTAGAGCTCCAGTATCCAGCAACTGTTTGACGAGCGCCTTTATGACCAGTTTGATTTAATACGTAGTGAATGAATCCACTGCAGTCAAAACCAGCAGGTGTTGTACCAGCAGTTCTGTATGGTGAACCATTTAAAGATCTAGCGAATCCAGCGATTGAAGATGTATCTCCACCTGTTGTTGGTTTTTGTACATCTTTACCTGGTTGTTGAACGTTATTTGTAACGTTATTGTTATTGTTATTTGTAACGTTGTTTACTCCACCTTTTACAAACTTAACGAAGTCTGCACTTACGTAACCCGTGCGGCCGTTATGGTTAATTTTGTACCAACCATTTTCAGCACCAGTAACGTTTAATACTTTACCATTTGTTACTCCACCGATTACAGCGTTGTATGTAGCTGGGCCTGTACGTACTTTTAAAGCACCAGTGTTAACAACATAAGAACCACCAGTTTGAACTGTTGTAGTATTGTTGTTTGTAGTTGGTTGTTGTGTTTCGTTAGATACAGCAGAACCACCTTTTGTTACGAAGTCTTTGCTTACGTATCCAGTTCCACCATTGAAGTTGATTTTAAACCAATCTTGTACTTCACCTACAACTTGTACTGTTTTACCTTTGTTTACAGAACCTAATACTGTATGAGATGTACTTGGGCCTGTACGTACGTTAAGTGAAGAAACGTTTACTGTGTAAGTACCTGTTCCTTGTTGAACAGTCGTTCCTGTTTTGCCACCAGTCGTTACGAAGTCACCACTTACATAACCTGTTTGACCATTTACGTTTACTTTGAACCAACCATTTTCTTGTCCAACTACTTGTAGCACTTGACCTGATTTCACTTTAGAAATAACGTTATGTCCTGTACCAGCACCTGAACGAACATTTAATACATCAGCAGTTACTGTGTATTTTAATTCAGAAGTTGTTTCTACAGTTTTTGTTTCAGTTACAGTCGTTTGAGTTTGAGTTTGTCCATTAATTTCTTTTAGCGCTTCATTTGAAACTTGTGCATGAGCAGAATCCATTCCTGGAACTGCAACGCCAGCTACAGAAGCTGCTGCTAAACCTGCAATTACTTTTTTCATAAGTTGTCTTTACTTCCTTTCCCTACTATCCTCTTAAAAAAAAACTTAAAACTTTAATACTTTACAATATTATCAAAGTAAAATATTCATCCAGTTCCATTTTTTAGCAAGAGTTTTATTTTTCACACAGAGTTCATTTTAAATGAACAAAGTGAAATCCGTGTGAACTTCATGTGAACTTTATCATTAAATATAGTGTTTTTGCAATGGTTTTTTCAAATTTCTTATATATCGCATGAAAATTCGACATTCTATTTAATATTTTAATATAAAATATCCCTTTTCTATCTATTACAAAAAATTCTATTAACCTAATACAAACTAAAGTATGTATTTCCTTATAAAGCTCCTTAAATGAAGTATACTTTCATCATGACAAAAATCACTCTATTTATCAATAGTATAATATTTTTAGAAAACTAATTTTCTATACTATCTACAATTTTGAAATAATTTGACGAATTGTAAGATTTATTTCACAAAAGTCATTTCTCCTTTAAAGAAAACACACACTATATCAACTGTTCTCTTTTTCCGATAATGGAATTTATAGGATGTTTATAGTATTATATACATATCTTAATAAAAAAGAATTTTAGCGAACTGATTATTAACCCTCACCACTCGGGTTGCCCATTAATGCGGAGTTTTATTTGAATAAAAAGAGGAGGCATATTTATGAGAAATATAATAGATGATCCAATACAAAAAAATATAGAGCTATACTATGCTTTTATTCAATTCGTTTCAATGATAACATTACAAAAAGTATCAGCGATTGTAACACGTAAAAATGAATTAAAGAATCAGATGAAAAATGCCGAACAAAAAAACCCTTACTACTTATAAAAGGTGAACAGGTTATATTCCTGTTCACCTTTTATCAAATTATTTATAAATTTTCACACGGTTTTCTAACGGTTGGAATTCTTTTTCACCAGCCTGTACTACCGGTTTACCAAATGGCATTTGCGCAGTTAGTTTCCAATTCCCTGGGATATCCCACTCTTTTCTCACTTCTTCATCAATTAGCGGATTGTAATGCTGTAACGTAGCACCAAACCCTTCAATTTCTAAAGCTGTCCAAATTGCAAATTGTAACATTCCTGATGATTGCTGAGACCAAGTTGGGAAATTATCTTTATATAATGCAAAGTTTGCTTGAAGGCCTTCCACTACTTCACTGTCTTCAAAATATAAAACCGTCCCATAACCACTTTTAAATGCATTCATTTTTTCTTCAGTAGGTGCAAAGTTATTTTCAGGTACAATTTTTCTTAACGTTTCTTTCGTAATATCCCATAATTTATCATGTTGTTCTCCTAATAAAACAACAACACGAGCACTTTGAGAATTAAAAGCTGAAGGTGTATGTTTTACAGCATGATAAATCACTTCTTGAATTTTCTCATCAGAAACTACTTGCTCTTTACTAATTGCATAAATAGATCTTCTGTCTTCAATTGCTGAGTAAAAATCTTTTGCCATCATAATTCCCTCCAATTTTCAATTGAGGCTATTTCATATGTATACATCATATTACGCCCCTCAAACTTATTATTAATAAGCTTATAACTTTATAATATCACAGCAACAAATAAACTCAAATGATAACACTTGTATTTAGAATCTTTTTCCTTTTTAAAGTTAAAATAAAAAGACTGTTTATTGTTATCTAAAATTAGTAACAATAAACAGCCTTACTTATGTAGCGATCTAGATTGGTATTTTACTTACTTAATTAACTAATCCAAATGCATACGACATTAACTTATTCGTCTCTGTAAAACGTTTTGTTTTACTTGAGGTCCCCATGACTACTGTAATAATTCTGTTATCACCTTGCTTGGCAGTCCCAGTAAAACAATATCCTGCACTATCTGTAAATCCTGTTTTTAGTCCGTCCATTCCTTCTATATATAAACTTTTATTATTTTTGTTTAACATGTCGTTTGTGCTTATAACATTAATATTATTAAATGCTAGCTGACTTTGACGCAAGTGAGTCACTTCTAATATTTCCGGATAATCTTTTATAAGATGATACGCTAATTGTGCTACATCAGCAGCCGTCATTTTTGTTTCACTTCCATCTGGCTCTTGTAATCCAGAAGCATTTGCAAATTTAGCATGTTCCGACATTTTTAACTGTTTCGCTTTTGCATCCATAAGCTGAACGAAATCTTTCTCCGATTTTGCCATATGTTCTGCTAAAGCCACAGCTGAATTATTAGCTGACTCAATCATTAATGCATGATATAAATCTTTAACAGTTAATGTGTCATTAACTTGTACTGGGATTCTCGCTCCCTCTGTTTGTGCCGCCTTCGCACTCATTTTAACTGGATCTTCCCAGCGAACTTTCCCGTTATGTATACTCTCTAGTAGGAGATACGCTGTCATCATCTTAGACATACTAGCCGGTGCAAAAGCTTCATTTTCATTATATTGATAAATAATATCTCCATCACTCGCATCGATAATCATAGCCGCTTTTGCGTTAATTTCTGGTGGGATGTACTTTGGCGGGACTACTTTTTCAGTAAATCCTGCTTTAGGTAGTTCTGCCACTTGCAAAGGTTGTCCTTCTACATTCGCTACGCTCTTTTGATTTCCTTGGAATAAGAACCAACATATCCCTAAAATAATGACTAATAGGACTGTCATCCTTCCCCATTTTAACCGATTCATTTCAAAACTCCTTTAGCAAACCTTTTATACACTCACATTTAACCTTAACAACAATTCCTTTATACAGTCAAGGTAAAAAGTATATTTATTCATATACAGTAATTATTATTTTAATTTGTTTATGTTACACTTATAATACTGAAATATAAGAATATTCAACAATAAAATCTTGTAAATAAACTATTTAATAGAAGGGATTCATACAAATGCTACTTCCAAAATCATTAAAATATGGAGACACAATTGGGATCTACTCCCCTTCTTCACCAGTAACCTACACTTCTCCAAAAAGATTTGAACGAGCAAAATCTTACTTACAACAGAAAGGGTTTCGTATATTAGAAGGTTCATTAACAGGTCGATATGATTTTTATCGTTCTGGTAGTATACAAGAGCGTGCTGATGAACTAAATGCCTTGATAAGAAACCCTAATATTTCTTGTATTATGTCAACAATTGGTGGGATGAATTCAAATTCAATATTACCTTATATTGATTATGATGCTTTTCTAAATAACCCTAAAATAATGATTGGATATTCAGATGCAACTGCTTTATTACTAGGAATTTATGCTAAAACAGGAATCCCTACATTTTATGGGCCCGCTCTCGTCCCTTCCTTTGGCGAATTTGAACCTTTTGTTAACTGCACATACAAATATTTTGCAGAAACTTTACTACATGATCAATCTCTTCCTTATCATATAAAACAACCATTATTTTGGTCAGATGAATTTATTAATTGGGAAGAAAAGACGAAGGAGAAAGAACTTCGACCAAACAATTGGATTTCAGTAATTGACGGAAAAGCTACTGGGCGTATTATTGGCGGGAATTTAAACACGATACAAGGAATTTGGGCTAGCCCCTATATGCCACATATTCAAGAAGGCGATATTCTCTTTATTGAGGACAGTTCAAAAGATGCAACTACTATCGAAAGAAGCTTTTCATTCCTTAAAATTAACGGTGTATTTGATAAAATTTCAGGTATCATTCTTGGAAAACATGAGCAATTTGATGATTGTGGTACAAATCGAAAACCTTTTGAAATACTGTTGGAAGTACTTCAAAATCAAAGAATTCCTTTTCTAGCTGACTTCGATTGTTGTCATACACATCCAATGATTACTATACCTTTCGGTGTTCAAGTAGAGTTGGATGCAACAAATAAAACGATACATATTGTAGAATCTTGGAAAAAATGAATGCATGACTTCTATTGTTTTACAATAAAAGCCATGATACTATATAATTTGGAATGTGAAAGATTAAACAAAATATATTTCTATATCTATCATTAAAAAAACAGATATAAATAGATATTTATATGTAAAAGAGAGTGAATAAATGAAACCAACTATTAAAAATTATGTATTTTTACATGTAGCTTTTTTGATATATTCTATCATTATGGTTTACATGAAATGGGCAGCTCAATTTCCAATTGCTTCAATCTCATTTTTTGTTGCTTATTTCGGACTAGTTATACTTTTATTCGGATATGCAATTTTATGGCAACAAGTAATTAAACATTTCGAAATTTCAAAAGCATATTCACATCGAGGGATTATTATACTATGGTCAATGCTTTGGTCAGTATTTCTATTTGGAGATACAATTCAGTGGAATCATTTACTTGGTGCAGCTATTATTATCGTCGGAATTGTGGTGGTGACAAAAGATGAATAGTTATATGCTATTGTTTATTTTCGGGATAATTTTAGCAAATTACTCACAAATATTATTAAAAAAAGCTACTTTACAACAATACGATTCTAGAATAAAAGAATATGTGAATCCTTATGTTATTATCGGTTACTCTTTATTTGTACTTAATGCTGGATTAAATGTAATCGCCATGAAGGGCATGGAATTAAAACAAGCATCAGCATTAGAATCCTTAAGTTATATCATCATATTAATTTTCGGTTGGTATTTCCTAGGGGAAAAAATAACGAAACGTAAACTCATCGGCAACATGATTATTATCGTTGGTGTAATCGTTTATTGTATCCAATAACAAAAAGCTCCGTTTGTTACAAACGGAGCTTTTTGTTATTGACCTAAATTTTGCACCTTATCTTTCAAATCACGAACTTGATCTATCGTCTGCATGAGCTCTGAGTTTTTAAATTGCTCTACGTCCATTTTTCCTTCCTCTATCTTTTTCATAGACGTATCAATTAACGAATTTAGCTTTTCATTATATCCAACGATTTGTTGATGAAGATCCTTCGCTACATCTGGTGGCGTTAATTCATTGAAAGCTGGTATATCTTGTTTAATTTCATTCAGCTTCGTTTCTAATTCTTTTCGAGCTGTCCCATCGTTAATAGCTTTCTCTGCTAGTGCCGGTGCTTCATTTGCAAATGCGCTTATTTCATTTACATAGTCTGTCGCCTTTTGAGCATAATCTATGGAGTTCTTTCCTTCCTCCACTATTGAACATCCCATTAAACCAATTGAAACTATAAATACTAATAAAATTGATTTTATTTTCATTTCAGACTCCCTTCGTCTTTATAATTGTCTATAATTTTCTCTATCATAACTTCTAGCTAAATTGCTTACAACCTTTTTTCAAATAGCTATTTATACTCTTACATGCCCTATTATTGTTACAACATCTATTTCTATATGTACGCTTATAATATCTTCAATTATATCCATATATCCTTGTCCTATAGCTGCTCCATAGTGTAATGTAATCCCCTTCTTTTCATACACTGACTGTGGCACTGAAAAAATAAATCTCCTCAAGTTTCTTTCATCAGCTGGTTCCATAATTAAAACAATCCCATCCTCATCAAACATATACGCTCGCCCTCCAACTTTACATTCACTATGGCTCAGTATTGCCTTGGTCAGCAAAATTTAAAACATAATAAGTTAAGATACACTCTGCTCTATCATAAAGTGAAACTTTAATCAGCTCCCACCTAATTTCTTTGCTTTCGCTGAATTTCGAGGTGAAGTCTTACTGCCCGGCAAATAGCGGGATAAAAATAAAAAGCATTCATTCTTTTTTATTAAGAATGAATGCTTTTTAAAAAATCAATTTCCAACTCTAGCATCTTTTTTTGACGAGGTTTTACTTTCCTTACGGGAACTCCAGCGTAAATATACCAATCATCTAAACTCTCTTTTACCATACTCATCGCGCCGACTGCCGTACCTTCTCCTACAGTTACATTTGGAAAAATAATAGAATTAGCACCAATAATCACATGTTTTTTAAAAATAACTTTTCCTACTTTCACATTCCTATATTGATTCGGGACGGTTGGCCCCATTAATGTATTTCCACTGAAATCATCAAGTACTGCATATACGATTGTTTTAGCTGAAATGTTTGCAAAGTCATGCATTTCAATCCCAATTTCCCCTCCATATAACGCTGTATACGCCGAGATGTGCGAATAACTTCCAATTGTGATTTTGCCACTTAAAATGCAAAAGTCATCAATTCTTACATTATTGCCAACTGATATAGCACCCGGATTATATATACTTGCTTTTTTACTAACCAATACATTTTTCCCAACAGATAAAAATCCAATTTTCTTTAGTTCTTCTTGACTATAAAAACTATTCATCTACCAACACCACCTTCTGCTCTAAACAGATTACAATTTGCTCTACTAGTTCTTTCGTCATTCCTTCCCATAAAGGTAAACTTACAATTCGTTTTGCTATTTTATTCGTTTTTGTTAAATCTGTAGACTTATATTTTCTAAAAAGAACTTGTTGGTGGCAAGATGGTGAAAAGTATAATCTAGCTTCTATTTTCTGTTTTTTCAGTTCTTCTATTACTTGTATGTTGTGAACTTCTTCTGGACAAATGATAGGCATAAATTGATGAATAACCGCTTCTGTCTTTTGGACTTCCCACCCTTTTTTCATTAACCCAGTACTTTGCAATAACTGTTTATACCATTCAGAAATACGGGTGCGTTCTTTTAATTTTTGATCCCATCTTTTTATAGTCGCTATCCCAATAGCTGCTGCGTATTCAGACATTTTACAATTAAACCCCATCATCGTGCATTCACGATTTTTATCAAATCCGAAATTCCCCATTCTTTTAATACGTTGTATATCTTCTTCGTTTTTACTATATATGAGCCCTCCTTCACCAATTCCGAAAGGCTTTGTTGCATGAAAGCTATATACGATCATTCCACTAAAATCCTGACCGTAATGCATACCACTATTCATTAATCCAAATCCCGGTGCCGCATCTACGACAACCGGAACCCCGATTTTCTCTAATTCTTCATATTCTTCTAAGTCCATCCATGATCCAAAAGTTGCGTACGGGACAACAATCGCAACCTCTTCTTTTAATTCTTCTATCTTATCCAAAAGTACGGTTTTATCCATATACCAATCATCGATTGAAATATCAATAAAATAAGGTTCCAATCCACACCAAATAGCCGCTAAGACAGTCGCAGGGAATGTAAAACTAGGCATAAGAGCATACTTTCCCTTTCTTCTTTTCTTTAGTTGAATAGCCGCCATTAACCCTAACGTTGCATTTGCTACTGTTGTAACAGCTCCCCTGTTTTGAAAAAATGCCGACATAATTGTTTCCTCAAAACGTTGATTTATAGGTCCATAATTCGTATATATGTGAGATGTATCAATTTCCTTCAATTCGTCCAAATACTCAATTACAGGTACAGTTGAAGCACGTAAAAAAGGAATATTCTCCATATCTATCTATTCCTTTCTATCATTTTCGGACAATATAGAGCATATCTGTTTCAGATAATCCAAATTTCCTAGCACTTTTCATTCCTTGTTTTTCCGCTATGTTATATAATTCCACCTTAAATCCTGCATTCATTAATCGTTGAATAAATCCCGATTGATTATAAATTCTCACATGATCTTCTTGACCAAAAGCTAATTTCCTCAATTGTGGTGTTACAATTAATTCATTCTCTACAATAAAATCTACATTCATTACGATTGGTACTTGAATAATTCCCCATCCATTTGGCTTTAACACTCTATATAACTCTCGCATTGCTTTGTCATCATCAGGAACGTGTTCTAACACATGGCTACATAATATTACATCAAAAGTATTACTATCATATGTAATCCTTGTAACATCAATTTCCTTCATTAATGGATCCTTTGGTTCTAAGTCACCACATACATACGTAATATTTTTATACTCGTTAAACCAATCTCTTAACTTCGCTTCAGGTGCAATATGAAGCATAGTATAGTTTCTATTTAACAAGTCTGTTTCCGTTTCAATGTATGTACGATACAATCTTTCACGATCCATCGAATTACAAACTGGACATATCCCTGTATCTTTATTCCACATCTCAAATTTATATTTCGGAAAATCATAATGTGCTGGCCAAGGTGAAAATTTTTCAAATTGTTGATTGCAATATTGACAATAACAAAATTCTTTCTCAAACATGTGAGCAACTAATTTGTGTAACCCTTTTTTTATCTTTTCATTATAAATTTGATCTATTTCGCCATTTCTTACTGCATCCTTAACTATAAATCCCGCATTTTCTAAACAATAAGATAAACTCTCTTTATACTCACTTTCAGAACTTAAAAATCCACTATTATATGCATCTATAATTAATTCAATCCACTCTTCAATTGTCATTAACATAAAATGCATTTGTTTTTGATTTTGTCCACTATGTTGTCTAAAATAACTAAGAGGTTCTTGTATATAAACTACTTTTCCTTTTCTCATCATATCTATCCAAGTTGCAATATCATTAATAGCAGAATAAGCCTTTCCTTTAAAATACCCAAACTTACCTTCAAACAAATCCCGATTAAACAAAACAGTTGTCGGCTCACCAACTATATTTTTTAAGTTTTTTAACATATAATTCCCTAATTCTTTTCCTTCAAAAAGTGTTGTTTCTTTCGCGATTTTCATATTCAATGTTGACGGTGGTAATATCTCTCCATTCTCATCAATCAGTTCACGATATGACGTCACAAATGAAATGTTTTCTAATGCCAAAAAGTATTTCATCATTCTCTCGATCTTTTCATGATGAAATAAGTCATCATCTAATAAAAAATTTATATAATCCCCATTCGCAAGTTCTATACACTTATTAAAGTTTTCGGCAACTAATGGCGTTTCATTTTTAACATATGTAATACACTCATATTCACGTAAGTACGGTTGAATCATAACATTGACTTCATTATTTGTACTGTCGTCAGAAATAATAATTTCTATATTTTCATATGTTTGATTCAGAGCACTGTTGAGCGCTAATTCCAAGTAATAAGGTCTATTGTATGCAGGAATAAGTATACTTACTTTCGGTAAAGAAGAATTATTATTTATATGCTGTTTTTTCTTTTCTATATTTATTTTCTTTCCTCTAATTTTTTGGTAATAGTCTAATGTATATAATATCGATGATGGAACTATCCTTCTTGCATAATCTAGAAAATTAGTTATCGCTTTGTCTAAATCTTTTTCGTTGGATAAGAAACCATATTTTTCTCCCGCTATAATACTGTGTGAAAAATCTTCTAACCCATCCATCATTTTATTAGATTCATTTAACTGTTGATCTGGATGTAATCGAAAGTAACTAAGTGTCTCTGCTATATATACTGCTTTTCCTTCACTTAATAAAGATAACCATGAAGCTATATCTACATTACATAAATACCGCCTCTTATCAAAAATCCCATACGGTTCTTGTAACTCATTTTTACGAAATAAAACTGTTGTTGGTTCTCCAATATAATTTTTTTGATCCACAATTACCTTATTTCCTAATTCTATTCCCTCTATAATCGTATCCTCTTCAAATAAACGGACAGTTGAATAAATATGTCGTAGTTCTTTCCCTTTATCATCAATTACTTGACGATGAGATGTTACTAGCTTAATTTCATTATCTAGATCATTGAAAAAATACTTCATCATCTTTTCAATTTTATTCACATGAAATATATCATCATCCATTAAAAAATTTATATACTCACCGTTCGCTTCATGAAATAACATTAGCGCATTTTCAAATTGTCCGAGAGTTGATCTGTTTTTTATATAAATAATATTTAAATGATCACATAAATATTTTTGTAACACCTTTTCTGTTTCGTCATTCGTGCTGTCATCTCCAACTATAATTTCTATATTAGGGTACGTTTGTTCTAACACACTACATAACGCCTTTTCAAAGTAGCGAGGACGATTATACGTAGGAATTAACACACTTACCAACGGAAGTTGCTCTACGACCTCTTCAATTCTTTCAATACGAGTTCTCATTTTAACTCTCTCACCTCTTCGCATATTATTTATATACGCGACACAAAAATCACATTACTTTAACTGTATGGAGCCTATATACTTTTATGCAAACATGAAACAAAATATCATACTTTTCGTTCCTGAATAAACATATTTAATAACGCGGACATTTTATTTGCACCTTTTTTATTCATATGATCACTATCATAAAAATCATCCTCACAAAATAATGGCGAATCAAATAGATCTATGATTTGAAAAGAATATTGAGTTTGAAACTCATTTATAACTTTATAAAAATCTTCTTTTAATTTCTTACTACTACAATTGAAATAATGTGAAGTAACAGGGAATACAACAATTAATGGCTTTATATCGTTTTTTAATAGTAATTCTAAATATTTCTTAAAAATCATTTTATTTTCAACTAAAGTATGAGGATACGCCAATTTAGCGTGTGAAGCTGCTCTTATTTTCCCGTGTTCTTCAAAAGGAATGTAAAGAGGAGTAGTATTCCATTCAGCATTTATCCAAGGCAGTACCAATGATTCATCTTTTAGTTCATCTAATAAAATATATTCAAAATGCAAATTAAAAATAGAAAGAAGTGGTTTCGGAGTATTTAGATGTGAGAATCCATCAGTGGGTAGAGGAGAATGAACTACAGTATGATGACCATCTTGAAACAATGGATAATATACTTTGTGAATTCTATATGATTCAGATGATAACGACATATCAAAGAAAAACGAGAAATAGGCTATTCCTATTAAACAATATTGAAATGAATGAGTGTTTGATAGAAGTTGTGACGCTATTAAATAATCATAGTATAGATCTTGCGATGGAAGTGTTAATTTTATTGACTTTTTTGAGAGGAGCTCCGTACTTATGCCACAATGCGGATAAGACAAACCGGTAGCAAACAATTCATACGTCGGATCACTCTTTGCTTTTTTCATAGAAATGTATAAAGACATAAGCTCTGGATTTATTTGATAGATAGAAATTAATTTATCCTTCCATTCATACATGTATTTTGTTAAATTAATAATTTTTGAACTTTGCACGCCCCTATTTATCAAGTCATTTGTAAGTTTTTCTGCGTCCACTCTCCAAATGACTATATATTGAAAAGAATTTTCTATTCGAACAACATCTGAAACGTCTACAACATGAACTATTGTTTTACATTTATTTTTGTCTAATGTATTTCGAATCCTCTCCCCGGATAATTCATCACTTAAAACAATGATTTTATACTGCTCCTTCATGTGCATCCCCTCCATTATATGTATAATATGAAATTCATTTTTAATTCGTAACAATCATATACACCTGCAATCTAACAAAAAAATAGCTCCACCATTAGGCGTAGCTATTTTTACAATTATTGCTTATTCAAATCATATTCCTTTATCTAACTCATAAAGTTTACGATACTTTTCATTTTCTTTCAAAAGTTGTTTATGACTACCTTGCATGACAATTTGGCCACGATCAAGGAATATAACTTCGTCTACATGTTCTATTCCTACAAGATGGTGCGTAATCCAAATAACCGTCTTTTCTTCCGTTGCAGAAAACATTGTTTCAATTAAAGACAATTCTGTTTTCGGATCTAAACCGATAGTCGGTTCATCAAGTACAATGATGGGTGTTTCTTGCATAAGAGTTCTAGCAAAAGCAACCCTTTGTCTTTCACCACCAGAAAACCGCTTTCCCATTTCATGCATTTTTGTTTGTAATCCGTCCGGAAGAGAAGTAATATGTGAAGCTAATTGTGCTTTCTCTAAAGCTTTCCATATCTCTTCATCCGTCGCCTCTGGTTTGCCAATTCGTACATTATTTCCAATTGTCGTATCAAACAAATGGGGCTTTTGATTTAATACAGAAATATATTTAGATAAAAGATTCGTATGAGCTCGTTCACCATTCAATACAACTTGGCCGTTTACTGGGCTTAACGCCCCTGTTAACAATTTTAGTAAAGTAGATTTCCCTGTCCCACTTCTGCCTAAAATAGCAATTTTCTTCCCTGCTTTTATTTGTAATGATACGTCTTTTAATACAATCTCATTACTATCTGGATAACTATACGATACGTGATTCAGTTCAATATCTACATGTCTTGGTTCAACGTAATCATTATCTCCATACAAATCCATTTTATCATGTAAAACACTATCACTTTCTACGCCATTAAGACGATGGGTAGATTCTACATACGACGGGATTCGATCGATGGCATCTGCAATAGGAATAAGCGCATTCGTTACAGATAAAGTCATTAATACGAAAGCTGCGATAACTGTAGGAGCAATTTGCTCACTTGCCGCTTCATTTCCAGTCCATATAATCATCGAAATAACTACAATACCTACTACTAATTGAATGATACTGTCCCGAATATGATACCAGCGTTTCACTCTCTTTTCGATTTTTAACAACTGATCATTTTGTTTTACATACTCATTAATAAATTCACCTTTACGACCACTTGCCTGCCAATCAGATAATCCAAAAACAGCATCCGTCAGTTGTTGATACAAACGGCTTCTGCCTTGCTTTAAAGTAACATGGTGTTTCTTCATCAAAAGTAATGATACAAATGGAAGAAGAAACACGATAATAGCTAACATACAACCTACAATAAATGCAAACACAAGGTCAAATGCACCGATAACAAGTACGAAGATACTATAAACAACTAGCGCTAATATACTAGGAAATATTGTACGTAAATATAGGTTTTGCAAATGCTCTATATCTTCGGATAACACTCCTAACATATCACCCGTTTGAAATCGAGAACGGAAAAATAACGCCTGTGGTTCTACTATTCTATATAGCTTCGTTCTCATTTTTTCTAATATACGTAGTACGACATCATGTCCGACTAAGCGCTCTATATAATGAAACACAGCTTGCCCTATACTAAACGCTCTTGTTGCAACAATAGGAACATATACAGCCATTACATTTTCTGGTCTAAGGGCAGATTTTGAGATTAAATAACCTGAAATAAAAAGTAACATCGCTCCTGAACTAACTCCAAGAAGACCAAGGAAAATAGTTAAAGTCATTCTACCTTTATTTTGTTTTATATAAGGTTTAACCCAGTTACTCATTTCTCTCCCCTCTCTTCCCTATGAAAATGTAATGTCTCACTCTCTAAAAGTTCTTCATACGTCCCACTTTCTATCATTTCCCCTTTATTTAAAATAAGGATATGGTCCATTTGTTTCATCCAATGTAGACGGTGAGTTGCTAAAAATACTAACTTTCCATTAAATAGACGTAACATCGCTTGCTTTATTTCAAATTCGGTTTCAATATCAAGATGTGCCGTAGGCTCATCTAATAAAATGATTGGTTTTTTACTTAAAAGTGCACGCGCCATAGCAACACGCTGTTCTTGTCCGCCACTTAGCATACGTCCACCTTCTCCAATTCTTTCGTGCATCCCATTTGGAAGTGATGTAACGAGTGAACGAAGGCCGACTTCATTAATAACTCTTTCAACTTCTTCATCTGTTGCTTTTGTTTCATAAAAACGAATGTTATCCTTTAATGAAAGCGGAAAAATATAAGGTTGCTGCGGAATGTAAGCAATATTTTTTTGCCAATCTTCACGAGTAGATCCATCAACTTCTAGACCATTTACTAACATCTTTCCACTCGAAGGAGATAAAAACCCGGCTAATACGTCGATTAACGTCGATTTCCCCGCACCACTTTCACCAATAACACCAATAGCACCGTTACCTTCCCAAGTAAAATTAATTCCTTCTAATATAGCCTTTTCAGATTCAGTATTATTAACTTTGATATCTTGTAATTTCAAGCTACTAGAGGCATTCCATACTATATCTTCATTTAAATCTTTCTTTTCTATTCCTTTTTGTTGTTGCAAAATCTCTTCTATTTGCTCCATCGCAATTTGTCCATCTAATGTCGCATGATAATTTGCTCCCACTTGTTTAATCGGCAGAAAATATTCCGGAGCTAAAATCAAAATTGTAAGGGCTGGTAATAGTATAATCGTTCCATCTATTAAGCGTATCCCTAATCCAACTGCCACAAACGCGATTGATAAACTCGTAAAGAAATCTAATGCAAAAGAAGAAAGAAAAGCAACTCGCAAAGTACGCATCGTTGCTTTTCTATATCTTTTACTTACTTTTTCAATCTTTCCTTCGTGCTGTTCACTTTTCCCTAAATACTTTAATGTTTCTAAACCTTTTAACGTATCTACAAAATGGTTCGAAAGTACACGATATATCTCATACTGACTATCTGCCATTTTTTGCGCTGCTAATCCGAGAAGAATCATAAATATGATCACGATAGGAATCGTTACAACTAAAATGATTCCAGACTCAATATCTAGCGTAAAAACATATAGTACAATTAGACCTGGAACGATACTACTTCTAATCATTTTAGGAATCGTTAATTCAATATATGTTTTAAATTTCTCAATCCCCTCAATTGATAAGGTAACCAGATGACCCGTTCCAACCGTTTGAACATATCTTGGACCTAATGTGAAATATGCCTCTATCAATTGTTTTCTTAGTAACGACCCTGTTTTTTCGGCAAAACGTTCCACTAATATTTGTGATGTTCGAACTACTATGTTACGCGCTGCAAACGCGATACCAAAATAAACAATTTCACTTAATATTGTTTGTACTGTCTCTCCATGAAATAAAAACGTAATAGCTCGTGCTAAAAAGATTGTTTGCGCAATAATACTAAAAGCTTCTAAAATACTAATAATCGTTAACGCTACATATAAAATACGGCTACCGGGATAAGACGGAAGTCCTCTTTTTCTTTTCATTAGTACTCCAAATCGTTGTCTGACTTAACAGGTTGTCTAAATACATAATAACTCCATATTTGACTTCCGATAACGAAAGGCAAAATAGCAATCGCAAAGTAAGTCATAAGTTTTAATGCATAAGCTCCTGATGCTGCGTTGTAAATTGTCAAATCATTCATTGCTCCTAAAGAGCTAATCATAACACGTGGGAACATACCGATAAATACACTCGCACTTAGTAAAATGATTGTTAAACTCGTCATAAAGAAAGCCCAACCATCTCTTCTTCTTTTATTTAATAACGTGGACACTAATAGTGCTACAAAAGCTCCGATTGGTACCATAATCCATTCTGTTCCATGAGCAGTGAAAATGTCGGTTTTCCATAACCCCACACCAGCAAAAACAAGAAGTGTAATTAATGAAAATGGTGCAATTTTTATTGCAGCAATTCGTGCACGTTCTCTCAATTTACCAGTTGTACGTATCGTAAGAAATTGTAATCCGTGAACAATACATAGTAGGAGAAACATTACTCCCCCAAGTAACGCAAATGGATGAAGTAATTGCAGGAATCCACCTACAACATTTTTGCTCTCATCAATAGGTACACCTACCATAAAGTTTGCAATCGCAACTCCCCAAAGGATAGGAGGTAACATACTTCCAATAAACATCCCCCAATCCCACGCACTCTTCCATTTATGATTATCTATTTTCGCACGAAATTTAAAGGAAACACCTCTTAAAATTAAAGCAAGAAGCATAAATACAAACGGAATATAAAAACCACTAAATAAAGTTGCATACCAGTGCGGAAATGCCGCAAACATGGCTCCACCAGCACAAACAAGCCATACTTCATTCGCGTGCCAGAACGGTCCTATTGTATTTAAGTAAACTCGTTTTTCAAAATCATTCTTTCCTAAAAACCTCGAAACCATTCCTACCCCAAAGTCGAAACCTTCCAGTACGAAGAATCCAACAAATAAGATTGCAATAACTAAAAACCATAACTCATTAAGAGATAACATACTCTTCCTCCTTATCAAATGGATCATGGCTTTGATAATCCTTTTTCGTTTTCTTATTTGTGTGGCCCTTAATGGTACGAACAAATAAGTACACACAAATTCCACCCATAATTAAATACATTGATGTGAATGAAATAAGTGAGAATAATACTTCACCGAATGTTACATTTGGTGATACAGCATCTTCTGTTTTCATTACACCAAATACAACCCAAGGTTGACGACCCATTTCAGTCATAATCCATCCTACTGTATTACCGATGAATGGAAGAGAAATTGCATACACCATTAATTTTAAATACCACGTTTTTTCAGCTAAACGATCTTTTCTTGATAAGAACCATCCGTAAGCTCCTAGAAGAAGCATGAATGTTCCACTCATTACCATCGCTCTAAAACTCCAAAACATTGTATGCACTGGAGGAATATAATCCCCAGGTCCATATTTTTCTTCATATTGTTTTTGAATTTGATTCATCCCTTCAACTTGACCGCTAAACTTATCATACGATAATAGACTTAGCATATAAGGGATTTGAATTTCAAACGAATTTTCTTTCTTCTCTGTATCAATTTTCGAAAATACTGTAAATGGCGCTGGATCCTCACTTGTATTCCATAGTGCTTCAGCTGCCGCCATCTTCATTGGATGTGTCTTAATTAATTGTTGCGCTTGTGCATGACCGAAGAATAATACAAGCGCCGTTGTAATTGTTCCAACAATGATAGAAATGCGGAAAGATTTTTTAAATACTACAGTTTCTTGTCCTTTTGTAATTTTCCATGCACTTACACCCGCAATAAAGAATGCACCTGTTGCAATTGCTGCTGTAATTGTATGCGGGAATTGTACCCATAGTTGTGGGTTTTGAATAATGGCTAAGAAATCATTCATTTGTGCACGACCATCAGCTGCCATTTCATACCCGACAGGTGACTGCATAAATGCACTTGCAGTTAAAATCCAAAATGCTGATAACATCGTTCCAATTGAAAGGAGCCAAATACACATTAAGTGAATTCGCTTCGGTAATTTATCCTCACCGAATACCCATAAACCTAGGAATGTAGACTCAATGAAAAATGCCAGTAATCCTTCAATTGCAAGCGAGGGACCAAATACATCACCTACAAAACGTGAATACGTTGACCAGTTCATACCAAACTGAAATTCTTGTAAAATACCTGTTACTACACCTACTGCAAAGTTAATAAGGAATAATTGCGTCCAAAACTTTGCCATCTTCTTATATACTTCTTGTCCTTTTACCACATACAACGTTTGCATTATCGCAATAATAAAAGCTAAACCAATTGACAGCGGAACAAAAAAGTAATGGAAAATCGTTGTTGATGCGAACTGTATTCGTGCCAATTCGAGCGTTTCCATACTAAAATCACTTCCTTCATAGTTTTTATAATAAAAGTTAATTGAGCAATCTTATCAAACTCAATTATTAAGAAATACGAAAAGACAAAAACATTTTGTATGTATTGTCGAAAAATATGAAGTTTCAGTTTTTCAAACTATTGCAATGCTAATTTTTACCTTTTCACTATTTCTGTAGTGTTTTATTCGTTAATCGAATTGTATAATATACCTACATAGTAAATTCAGGTTATTTTTGACGTATTATTGACATCATTTTGTCTGAAATATGTCTTTTGTCATTTTTTTGAATCAGATTTTCCTCATTAGTAAAATGTATTTTTTCAATATACGGCTTACTTTTATATCTATAAAACAATCGTGTTTTTCTTCATACACTTGACTTTTAACCGAAAAAATGTCCTCGCATCCACCCTCGATAAATGCTTGTTTTTTGTCAAGAGAAAAATGTATTTCCAAAATTCAAACTCGAAATAATGTTATTCAAAAATAGAAAATAACTTCCCTCTTCCTCGATTAAAAGTTCATTTTTTTGTCATTTTTCCATAACAAATAAAAAACTGAGAGTCAATTAGACTCCCAGTTTTTTTATTTATTTTGCTGTATGTTTTCTAACGGCTGGTAAAATTTCAGTAGCAATTAATTCAATATTTTTCTCAATTTTATCAAATGGTACACCGCCAAAATCAATTTGTGCCATAAAGCGTTGTTGGCCAAACAATTCATATTGGTAAAGCATTTTCTCAATGATTTGTTGTGGGCTACCAACCATTAAAGCATCACGGTAATCTATTGCATTTGTAAATTGCTGTTTCGGATACCCACCACCGCGCAGTGTAAGCATACCAGCATTAATGTGAGGGTAATATTCACTAAGTGCATCTTGTGAATTTTTTGCCGTATAAAATAAACTCGTTGTCGCAACTGGTAAACTAGCTGGATCAAATCCACTTTGCTGAGCAGCCTCGCGATAAGCATCTACTGACACTTTAAAGTTAATTGCTGGGCCACCAAGTGTTGTTATCATCATTGGCACACCTGCACGTCCTGCTTTAATTGCACTAGCTGGCGGTCCACCAACCGCACGCCAAATTGGCAGGTTATTATTTTTAGCTCTAGGGATAACTGAAGCATACTCAAGTGGTGCTCTGAACTGCCCATTCCATGTTACATGTTCCTCTTTATTAATTTTTAATAAAAGATCCATCTTCTCTTCAAATAACTCTTCATAATCATTTACATCGTAACCAAGTAAACTATATCCTCCAATACGAGATCCACGACCAGCTACGATTTCAGCACGACCATTAGAAATCAAGTCAATGGTAGCGAAATCCTCATATACTCGAACTGGGTCAGATGTACTTAATATCGTTGCGGAACTTGCAATTTTTATATTTTTCGTAGCTTGCGCGACCGCACCTAAAATAACTGTATGAGCTTGCGTTGTAAAATGCGTTTGATGACTTTCGCCTACAGCAAACACATCAAGCCCTGCCTCATCTGCTAACTTAGCTGTTTCAATTAGTTCGTGAATTCTTTTTTCTGGCGTAATTTTCTCCCCATTATGTGGATTTAAAACATGATCGCCAATTGAATATAACCCAAACTCAATTCCTTTTCTTGTATCTATACGGTATTTTTCCATAGTTACTCTCCCCTTTAATAATGTAGTATTAGTTTTTCTTCTAAAAACGTTGGTAAGTCAAGTATATCTCCGTATTACCTACCTCATCACTTGATTAGTCAATTGATGAGGTAAAAAAAATTACTCTTGCGGTAATTCTTTTTTTTCACTATGTTTATGAACTTTCGTCATCAGCTCGTATAATATTTTCTGCTCTTCTTCATTTAATACATCATCAAAAAACGAAGATTGAAATGCAAGTTGCTCTGGCAAGGCTCTCTCTAAAGCTGCTTCTCCTTGCTCTGTAAGACTAATTATTTTCGTTTTCCAATCTTGTTTTCGTACAATATATCCTTCTTTTTCAAGACGAGTTAACATTCGAGAAATGCCACCTTGTGTAACAGTTACCTTTTCAGCTAACTCCATTTGTGTTAGTGGTTGATACGTACGTATTTGCAAAAGCACATCAAATTGAGCTGTCGTTAAATCAAAACGTTTTAAAAACTCATTTGACATTTGATTACTTTGGTTCGTAAATCGTATTAAACGTAACCATATTAATGATCCTATCGTATTATCACGCATGTTTCATCACTTCCTAGCGTTCATCTTACTATCACTTTACTACGCAAGTGATGAAAAAGCAAGAGAAAATGTAATAAATATAGCGATAGAGTATTGCATAAATAATGATAAGTAAGAATTCATGTAAACATGAATTCTTACTTATCATTATTCTTAACTTTTCATTTCATTACTATATTTAAAGCTGCCATAGCTTTTGGCCAACCAACGTAAAAAGCCATATGTGTTATTAATGCAACCAATTCATTCTCCATAACCCCATTTTGTTTAGCTAGCTTCAGATGAAATGGTAATTGTTCTGTATTACCGAGACTGATTAGTGCTGACACAGTACACAAACTTCTTTCTCTTAATGTTAAAGTGGCATCCCGCCACACTTCCTCAAACAATATCTTTTCACTATAATGAGCAAATGCAGGTGCCATTTCTCTCATTTTCTTTTTAATCTGTACTTCAATAAGTTCATTCTTCATTTTTTTCTCCCTTTATTTTCACCATTTGTGCTATTCCTTGACCAAATGACCAGTTTTCAGCAGCTGTCTCATTTAGTGTAATAAAAATATCCGAAACTTTAACGTCGGAATATTGCGGGATTTTTAAGGATACAGATTGATACAAATCTTTTTTCTGTTGCACCGTTCTTCCCGGTCCACATGTAATAGAAACATATATCATATTCTCTGTTCTCTTTTCTCCTCTTTCCAACAAATAATATGGATTATATAAAAATTTGTTTTGTTGATAAGGTAAGAACATTTGAAAATAATCATTTTCAGGGATGTTAAAATGTTCAATTAATGAAAGATGGATACATTTACCTATTTCCCCCAACTTTTCCTCATTTAATATGTTTTCAGGATAATAAACCTTCACAAAAGGCATAGATTTTCATTCCTTTTCTTAATTTTAATATACAACAAAATTTCATCGTGAAATGTGTAAAATCTCATATACTGTAACACCCTTAGTCACTACAATATCAGGCTTCTCTTCATAAAACTCAAACCTACTGTATCCCCATTTATCCGGATTATAAACGATTACATTCCCTAAACACTTTTCATTGTTTTGTACATTTTCATTCATCTTGTTTAATTCAGTCCCAATCAACGTTTTACTTTGAGAAATACTTCCTGCATATTCAACAACATATCTACTTTTCTTAAATCCATCACTTAGATTAACAACTAACGGAACACCTATATTTATTTGTTGCCACCCAAACGATTGTAAAATATTATCGTAATACCCTTCAAAGATAAATTTATTCATCCCTTCATGACCATTCCAAATATATAAAGGTGCATAGCAGTTATAAAAATTCCCGTTTTTCTCCGTTTCCGTAATTAAATAAGCTTTAAAATTTAGTTCTTGGAAACCATCAGTTTTATAGCCATTATCCTTTACCCTTTTCTTAATAATCTCCATGTCATAATCCTTTGGAAGAATGACCTTATATTGCATTCCAATCATGTTTATCACTCACTTTCAATCTTATATACATTATGATAAATCGATAAGTGGCTAACGTAAAATAGGTATAAATTATGTTTGGTATCATTTATAATGATAGTGCATAAGGGGCTGAGATACTTGGAAATAAATGATCTTATTATATTCAAAACTGTAGCCAGTGAGGGTTCTATTAGTAAAGCTGCTAAAGAGTTAGGATATGTTCAACCGAACGTAACTGAGCGAATTAAAAAATTAGAACAAGAGTTAGAAACACCTTTACTACATAGAGATAACAAAGGCGTTTCCTTATTACCTGCTGGTGACATTTTATTAGATTACACGAATAAAATATTAACTCTATTAGAAGAAGTAAAAGATGAAATTAAAATGAGTGGTTCTTCTTATATAATAGCGACGTCACAATCTATTTTGACAAATTATTTAAGTAAGCGTATTGCAGAAAACTTCAGAAATTATCAAATATATGTAGAAAGTAGTAGTCATTTGCAAAAATTACTGCAGCAACAAAAAGTTGATATGGTCATAACTTATGAGGATTATCCTGACGCATCGTTTAAAAAAGTGTTCACGACCTCAATTTCTGTAGGCTTATTAAAAGCGAAAGAAAAATGTACCATTGATTATTCAAAAGAAATTTTCTTCGTTAGCAATGACAAAAAGTGCCCTTTTAGGAATAAGACAATACAATTCCTAAAAGAAAACAATTTATCTCAGCGCCAACTTCAACAGTTGGATTCTTATTCGCTTATGGAAGAGTTTATTAATGATGGAAAAGGAATAGCTTTTTTACCGATTAAAAATGATACATTAGTAATAATTGCAGATGTTCCCATTGAGAATTTCGCTGTTCATTTTTTTACGAATCAAACCTTTCTAAAGCATATCCCTGATGAACTATTTGATTAATAAAATGACTTCGTTGACAAACTTTTTTCAAAATAAAAATCCCTCTTTAACGAATCTAAAAGAGGGATTTTTATTTTGAATACAATTGATTTTTCACACGTTTTGCTCCACTTCTGTACTTTTCTCCTTCTTATTCCTTTTAAAACCCTTCAATTTCTTAACCGTCCCAACCAATCCTTTCGGAAAAACAAGTAGCACGATAATATACAATAAACCTAGAATAATCGTCCATCTTTCAAAAATCGGATATTCCGTCGCTAGTTCTGATAAATAATATTTTAGTGATTCAATAATCCCAGATCCAGCAATAGCTCCAATTAACGTTCCGACCCCTCCAATCATCGTCATCAATAATGCATTTAATGTCATTTCAATTGAAAATACAGTCGTATTGACAAAGCGTAATGTAATAACAAATAAACCACCGCTAATTGCAGCTACTATTCCTGCCACTACACTTGCGATTATTTTATAATGGAGGACTTTATATCCAAGTGCTTCAACACGTTGTTCATTTTGTGAAATTGCTTTTAATACTTTCCCAATAGAAGACTTTGTAAAAAGACGTAATAGAATAAAAATGAAGAGTAAACATATAAGTGATACATAATAAAAAGTAAAACGATCACGGAATATTTCTGGTACCCCAAATGTAAAACCATCTCCTCCGTGAGTAAGCCCACGCCATTTTTCAGCAAGTACGAAAAACAACTGTGAAATAGCAAGTGTTAACATTGCATAAAAATGACTTTTCAACCGTAAAGAAAGCAAACCAATTATATAACTAACGATTGCTGAAACAATAATTGCAGCTACTATCCCTATTAAAAAATTCGTTATTGATACGCCTTGCCGATCAAATAAAAGCGCTACCCCATATGCTCCTATCCCAAAGAACATACAATGACCGAACGATACAATTCCTGTATATCCAAGCAATACATCAAAACTCATTGCAAAAATAGCAAAGATGAAGATTTGAGTGAACAAAATTAACAGGCTCCGTGAATCATTTACGAACGGAAATACACTTAAACAAATTAGCATACATACTCCGAAGTATACTTTAATTCGGTCCGATGTGTTGTTCACCATTTCACCCCTTTTCACCAACAAGCCCAGTTGGCTTTACTATTAAGAAAAATAGTAACATTAACATATTAATTGCAAGTGATAAATCTGGTATAAAATACGCTGTAAAAGCACCAGCTAATCCGACAATTAAAGAAGCAATAGCTGAACCTTGTACGCTTCCTAATCCTCCGATAATTACTACTATAAAAGCTAAAATTGCATACTGCATGCCCATCTCGGCGAAAATAACGCCCGAATACGGTGCTAATAAGAAACCTCCCAAAGCTGCCATCCCTGCTCCTAATAAAAAGACGAAAGAAAATATCGCTTTTACATTAATACCAAGCGCTTGAACCATTTCTTTATCCATTACACCTGCACGGATCATAAGACCTATCTTCGTCTTTTTGAGTAATAATAGTAGTGCAATGTAAATAATTATCCCAATCAAAATAACAAATAGACGATATTTAATTAATATAATACCTCCGGATGTAAAACTTCCTTGTAACCATAACGGTAATTTTGCACTAATAGGGTTTGGCCCCCAAAATATTTTAATACACTCACTAAGAACGAGCATTCCTCCAAGCGTAACGAGCAGCTGTCGAACATGATTTCCATATACTGGTCTAATAAGAAACCTTTCTAAAATAAATCCTAGGAACATTCCCATAGCTACTGCTCCAACTAAAGCTAATATATAACTTCCTGTCATATTAAATAACCAAACACCTGTAAATGCTCCCCACGCAAATAAACCACCGTGTGCAAAGTTTAAAACGCTCATTAGACCGAAAATAAGTGAAAGACCTGATGCTAACAAAAAAATGAGCATCCCTGTTGAAATCCCATTTACAAATAAATTTATTAACACATCCATCCTTTTCACCTCGGGTTCATGTTAAGAGATTCCTAAATATTTATGACACATTTCCTTATCCTTTTTTAATTCATTCATAAAACCGTTATGAACAATTCGTCCGTTATCCATAATGTAAAAATAATCGCCAATTTGACTAGCCATTATAAAATTTTGCTCAACAAGTAAAACTGTTGTTTTCTCTTTCATCTTCAAAATAGCTACCATTAATCTCTCCACCATTATCGGGGATAGCCCTTTGCTCGGCTCATCAATAAGTAATAATCCATCACTATTAATAAACGCTCTTGAAATAGCCAACATTTGCTTTTGCCCTCCGCTCAAGAGCCCACTTTTCTTATTCCAAAACTGCTTTAAATCCGGAAATAGTTCCAGCATCCACTCTATTTTCCCTTCTACTTCTTCACCTTTTCCCCTAGCAAGAGCGAACGTTTCTTCTACTGTCAAATCATGAAAAATACCTTGATTTTCTGGTACATACCCTATTCCTTTCCTTGAAATTAAATGTGTAGCTAATCCACTTACTTTTGCACTATCATAATAAATTTCACCATCTGCAATCCGGTGAAACCCCATAACTGAACGTAATGTCGTTGTTTTCCCTGCCCCGTTTCTACCAAACAGTACAGTAATCGTCCCTTTCTCAACAGCAAGAGATACTCCTTGCAAAATATGAAACTGATCTAAATACGTCTCTATATTATTCACTTGTAATAGTGCCACTATATAATCCCCCTAAATAAGCACTTTGCACACGCTCATCTTTCATAATTTCTTCTGGCAATCCTTCAGCTAATAACTCTCCATGAAATAAAACGATAAGATGATCTGACAAACCTAATATCATATCCATTTTGTGTTCAATAAGTACAATTGTGCTCTCTGGATGTTTCTTAATATTTTCAATCACTTGTAATATAGCAGGTACTTCCTCAACCGAAATACCTGCCGTCGGCTCATCAAGTAATAACACATCCGTTTTTAAAGCTAATAACATCGCAAGTTCTAGCTTTCTTTTCTCTCCATGTGCTAAATCTTTCGCTAATACGTTCTCTTTCTCGTGAAGTAATACTGTTTTTAAGAAACGTCTCGCCTCTCCAACTTGTTGCTTTAATTTTGCTAGACTCGGGAAAAAACTATAGTAATCTTGTACGAATGATTGAACACTTAAACGGACATTTTCAAGTACCGTTAATTCGGGGAATATGTTTGTAAGTTGAAAAGAGCGACCGATTCCTAAGCGTGTTCGATCTGAAATCGATAGTTTTGTAATATCTTGCCCTTTAAAATACACTTCACCTGTTGTGGGTGAAATCTGGCCACTTAGTAAATTAAACAATGTTGTCTTCCCTGCACCGTTTGGCCCGATAATAGAAATGAGCTTTCCTTTTTGGACAGTTAAATTCACATCTTTAATAACATGATGTTCACCAAAAGATACGCTAAGATTTTTCGTCTCTAGCAAATGTGTCACGAAATCCCTCCCTTTAAAGCCGTGAGTTTGAAAGAAATACATATAAAGAGGGTCCCCCCTCTTTATATAATAAAACAACAGAAAATTCAGTCTATTTATTTTGAACTGGTGGTTCTGTTTCTTTCATCGTTAATTCTCGCTCTAACACCGGCACCGGATAATCAACACCATCTTGCTTTTTCAATGTGATAGAATACAGCGTCTGCATCGCTTGGTGGTCCTTCTCTCTAAACTTCATCTTTCCTTTCGGTGTATCAAATTCCATTCCTTCCATTTTCTTAATCAAGGTATCTACATCTGTATCACCTTTTGTTTTCTTTAAGGCTTCTACAATAGAAATTGCTGCTGACATTCCTCCCGCTGTAAACAAATCTGGTACTGCACCATTAAAACGTTTTTTATGCTCTTCAACTAGCCAATCATTCACTTTATTTTTTGGAAGTGTGTGATAATATACAGAAAAACCTTGCATACCTACTAATGCATCCATTGTTTTTAATGCTGGTATATCTGGCGCACCTGTAGAAATTTTAATACCTTGCGCTTCCACATTCATATCTTTCAACTGTTTCCAAGGTGAATTTGCCCCTGCCCAAACGATAAATAAATAATCTGGTTTTGAACTAATGATATTTTGAATATTCGCTGTAAAATCTGTTGAATTTGTATCCGCGTATTGCTCATTTACAATGTTCGCACCTAATTTTTTCGCACCCGCTTTAAATGCAGCAATCCCTTCACGACCAAAAGCGTTATCTGGGGCAAATGTCGCAATCTTTACATCTTTTTTCGCAATTGCTGCTGCTCCTGCAATCGCATCTTGTGAGGAACTTCTTCCAGTTCTAAAAATATATTTATTCCAGTTCTTCCCGGTAATACTATCCGCAACTGCCGGTTCTACAACCATAATCTTTTCATATTCTTCAGCCAGTGGTAAAACCGCTAACGTATCACTTGAACTAGACGATCCAACTAAAAAATCAACTTTCTCTTCTTCTAATAACTTCGTAGCTTTTTTAACTGCTACATCCGCTTTCGTTTCTGTATCTTCTACAACAAACTTAATCTTTTTCCCATCTACTTTCCCAGTTCCACCAGTTGCATAGTCTAACCCTAATTCAAATCCGTTCACTGTTTGTTTTCCATACGATTCTAATGGACCTGTTAATGAGGCAAGAACCCCTACTTTAATCGTTCTTTCATCCTCTGTACTTGTTTTCTTCCCTGAACAAGCTGCCGTTATTAATAATGAACCTAGAACACAACCAGTAAACATCGTCTTTAGCCACTTACGTTTTTTCATCGACATTGTGATCCTCCCCATACTTTACTTTCTGATAGAATCAAACACGCCAAAATCCCCTGTCCGTAATCATGACTAACTAATTCGATAGATAATGGAAAACTCTTGTAGTACCCTCTACATTCGGCACAAATATATAATCACCTTCCTATGTAATGGAAACGGACATACAATCAATATATATTCTGCAATCCAATTGAAAATACTGTTTCATTTCAGTAATGACCATACAAAAAGACTAACTTATTTTTAAGTTAGTCTTTTCCCCTTAATTAGAGTTAAGTTCTACTTTCTCTAACCCTTCAGCCAATTGTTTCTTATCTAGTCCTTCTCCTATTACTACTAAGTTTGTCGGGAAACCGAAGTCTTGTTCTAGTAAAGTCGGTACTCCGAAAGAATATTGGAATAGGTGAGGGTATTTATCTCCATGGAATTTCACAAAACCTTTCACTCGATAAATACTATCTGGTAAATTCGAAAGCCATTCATATAATTTGTCTTGATCGATCGGTTTCGTAAATTGATACGTCATCGTTTGTATATGTAAATGCTGTTTGACATGTAGTGTCTCATGTTCCTCATCATTTGTAAATTCTGCTTCTTCTATATCTTGTAAAGATATATTACAATACTTCGTCTCATATATTTTCGCATGATCATTTATTGCCTTTACTTCTTCAAGTACTGTGTTCTTATCTTCATCTGTTAGTAAATCTGCTTTATTAACAAGAATATGACTACCAAATTTCAGTTGCTCATGCAATAGCTGTTGTACATTTGCACTTAATATACTTCGGTTTAACCACCTTACTGCATCTAAAACGACTACAATTGATTTCACTTCCAGGAAAGGAGCTAAAATTGGTGAGACACACGCGTCTAACACTTCAATTGGATGCGCAACACCTGTCGTTTCTATATAAATTACATCTGGTCTTTCTTGTTGGTATAACGAATGTAATTGTATTTCAAGCTCTTCTTTTAACGTACAACAAATACAGCCTTTAAGAAGTTCTCTTAAAACATTCTCTTTTCCAATAATATCTGTATCTACCGAGTATTCACCAATTTCATTCATTAATACTGCAACTTTTCTATTCTTCTTTTTCTCTGCTAACAATAAATTTTGTAATAATGTTGATTTTCCACTACCTAAAAAACCACCTAATATATGAATCTCCACTTTATTCATTCAACCGACCATCCATTTCTTTACTTCAAATGTATTCAAAGCGTAATAATTACGATTTATATTTATCATTTTATTAAAAGAATGACCATTTGTAAATATAAGAGATTCACTGTTCATTTACTTCATATGCAACTCTAACTCCAGACTCAATTGCTCCTTGCATCCATCCATGTGTTAATGTCGTATGCTCACCAGCAAAATGGACTTTCCCTGCCGGTGATGTCATATATGGGAATAACTCTAGCTCTTGCCCTGGTTCAAAAGCTGTAAATGCTCCACAAGAATACGGATTCTTACTCCAACTAAATGATGTACCAGTAACAAATTCACTATAAACTACATTTCCATATATTTGTGCTAGATTATTTAATGCATACCGCACACGTTCCCCATTAGGTAAACTATCCCAAGTTAAAGCCTCATCCGCCCACGTATAACTAGCCAACATAACAGCCGGTCCCGGCGTATGAATGCCATAACTCGGATAATATGTAAATCTTATAGGCAAATCAGTAATAGACTTACCTCCGCACTGCCCTTCTCTTTCCCAAAATCTACTTCGAAATTGTATTGCAATTTTAGTCGCAGCGATATAATTTAATTCGCGGATTGCGCGTCTTTTAAAATAAGAAAATAAGTGATACGGCTGGATTTCTACGAATCGTAACGCGGAAAATGGAATGGTGACAATCGCACTGTCACCTGTAATTATAAACCGCTTTAACGTTTCTCCGTTGTTTACTTGCATCATTACTTTATTATCTTCTTGTATGATTTTATCAACCTTATATGGCATTAAAATATGTTCCCTTAATTGTGGTAAGAATGCATTCGATAACTTATCCATTCCACCAGTTATTTCATAATATTTCGTTGTTGAAGTAAAGAAAATCATTTCACGTAATACTTCAATTAAGGACATTCCCATATAAGCTTCCATATCAAGAAGTACCCCGATCATATCTATTGCACCATCTGAATAATACTCTGTTAAAAATGACCCAAGCGAGTATGTTTTATATTTTTTTTCTACGATAATCCAGTTTGTATTAGGATCTTTTTTAATAAAATTAAGTATGGGTTCTAATACCACTAACATTAATTCTTCTGCCGTTTTTCCTTTTTCATTCTCTAAAACTGGATATTTAAGTACACTCGGATCGTTTTCAAACACACTCAGTCTCGTTCTAATATTATTCGTATAAATGATATCTAAAGGAGTTTTATTAATAAAAAGATTTAACGGTAGTTTAAATTTACGAATGTAAGCTAAAGTTAACTTATGAGTTTCAGGAATCCTCATTGGTCCTGCATTAAAATATAAACCATCGCTAAACGATTCACGAATCGTATATATTCTCCCGCCTATTCGGTTATTCGCTTCTAAAATCGTTACTTTATGACCTGCTTCTTTTAATAACGATGCTGCAACTAACCCTGAAATTCCTGCACCAACAATAATAATCTGCTTTGGATTGTTCGTTTTAACGAGCCCCACATTAATAATATGAAGCATTCTTTCCATCGTTAATGGCTGCTCCATGTCCTTTTCCCCTTTTATAAAGGATTTTACTGAATTATATTCGGTTACCTTCATTCCTATGTTTTGGGCAAGGAATTACACGGATACATTTTCAAATACTTGAATATCTTTTATAAAATGTAATAAACTAGATATGACTCTATAGAAGTAAGACGTATTATCTTACATAATAAAATCAATGAAATTGCGAGGAATTTTGAAATGAAAAAAGGTATTAACCGTGTTGTATTAGTAGGAACAGGAGCAGTTGGATGTAGTTATGCTTACTGCATGATTAACCAAGCCGTAGCTGAAGAATTTGTTTTAGTCGATGTAAATGAGGCAAAAGCTGAAGGGGAAGCAATGGATTTAAGTCATGCTGTTCCATTCGCACCAGCTCCAACTAGAGTATGGAAAGGCAGCTACGAAGATTGTAAAGATGCTGACCTTGTAGTTATTACAGCTGGATTACCACAAAAGCCAGGCGAAACACGTTTAGATTTAGTTGAGAAAAACGCTAAAATCTTTAAACAAATCGTTCGCAGTATTATGGATAGCGGATTTGATGGCATCTTCTTAATCGCAACAAACCCTGTAGATATTTTAACTTACGTAACTTGGAAAGAATCTGGTTTACCGAAAGAACGTGTAATTGGTTCTGGTACAACACTTGATTCTGCTCGTTTCCGCTATATGTTAGGTGAGTACTTCAATATTGGCCCACACAACATTCACGCTTATATTATCGGAGAACACGGCGATACTGAACTTCCAGTTTGGAGTCATGTTTCCGTTGGTATCCAAAAACTACAAACACTGCTTGAAAAAGACAACACGTATAATCAAGAAGATTTAGACAAAATTTTCATAAACGTCCGTGATGCAGCTTACCATATTATTGAGCGTAAAGGCGCAACTTATTATGGTATCGGTATGTCACTTCTACGTGTTACAAAAGCAATTTTAAACGATGAAAATAGTGTATTAACTGTATCAGCTTACTTAGAAGGTCAATATGGTCAAAAAGATGTTTACATCGGGGTACCTGCTGTTTTAAATCGCGGCGGTGTTCGTGAAATTTTAGAAGTTGAACTAAGTGAAGAAGAAGAATTAAAATTCGATCACTCTGTTCAAGTATTGAAAGAAACAATGGCTCCAGTTCTTTAATTAAGATAAAAAAGCAATCCAATTTATTTTGGATTGCTTTTTTTATTTTCATTATCCCCTATGACTTTTTAATGATTTTCTATCATTTCTTATTTTCCAGTCGTATCCTCATTATTTATATCAAACACATCTAATAAAAAAATAAAGATTGGTATGCCGATAATAAGCCCCCATATTCCGAGGAAATGCTCTGAGAAGATGAGAATCATAAATGTATAAAAGATTGGTAAATTTGTTTTTGCAGACATAAACTTCGGATTTAAAAAATAACTTTCAAGAGCATGGATGACTGTTATGAACACGATTATGTATACTACGTACATAACCCCGCCTACGTTGTAAGCAATGATACAAAGTGGAAACAAAGAAATAATCACACCTGCAACAGGAATCAACCCTAGTAAGAAAATCATAACAGCTAATACGAGTAGCTGTGGAAATCCTAAAACGATTAATGCAATGACAGTAAGAATACAATTTACAACGGCAATTAAAAACTGAGCTTCAATTACTTTACCGAACGATCTTGCAAATCTTTCACCAAAATATGCAATTTCCTCATAAAAGATCTTTAGCTTACTGTCTTTAAACTTAGATGTAAATGTAATAATACGCTCTTTTTCTAATAAGAAAAATAAGCTTAAAATTAGAGATAATAATATTTGTAAACTTACCTTCCCTATATTTGCTATTGATTGATATATGACATCTACACCTTGTTCTATATATTTTGATACTTCCATCCCATTAATTGTCGAAAGTGCATATTTAACGATTTCATTATCAGGTGGATTTTGAAAAAACAGTTTAAATTGATAAATTAATTGTGAAATTTGTATCGTCAGCACAGGTAAATATTTATATAATGTTGTGCCTATAAAGGAAACTAGTATTATATACAAACATGCAATAACAATTTTCCGGTTTACTTTCAATTTTCTTGAAATAAAACGTTGAAATCGATCCATTAAAAACGTCAGTATAAACGTAATTAATATTAAATTGATCATACTTTTTAATGCATATAATACAAGCGCTACTATTATTAAAACGAGAAACCGTTGAAACCCTCTACTTCGAAAAAAACTCTTTACTTCATTCATTAAGAATTAACCTCCCCCTTCAATGGATGGAAATTGAATATATTACATTTTATGAACTCCTATAGACAATCTTTCTTACTAATTGAGAAGAATCCTTTTTTTCTTTTCATATTGTTAGATTCGTTTAACTGAGATCCACCAACATATTTCGGTGGATCTCAGTTATTTTTCATATAATCTTTTTATAAACTAGGTGATTTTCTATTTTTAGACTGCTGTTCATACGCATATCCAATATTGAAAAGCTCTTTTTCACCAAACTGTTTCCCTACAAACACTACACCGATTGGTTCTCTATTTTTATCATATCCAGCAGGAACCGCTAATTCCGGATAACCAGCTACAGCTGATAGAAGAACTTCATCGTTATTAATCATAACTAGAGCATCCAAACCTTTTTCTACTAAATACCTATCTAGCTCTTTTTTTGCATTTTCTTGACTCGTTTGCACTACGTTTTCGAACTCTTCTTTCGTTATAGCAGATTTTTCAGACCCCTCAATTAATGTTTGTCCGTATTTTATTCGTCTTTTACTATCCTTTTTATTAAACGCTATAATCTCTTCTAACGATTTTACCGGTACATTTTTTTGCTGTGAAAAATAGTCGTTTACATTATGCTTGAACTCATATTCTAATGTTTGCAAATTATCTACACCCTCAGCACTTAACTGGATATTATCAGTTAATATCGCACCTGCATCTTGAAGGTCTTTTCTAATTTTTTCTGCTACTGCTTTTCTATTTTCATCTTGTTGGTCTATAGAAAAAAGAAGCCCTATCTTTTTCCCTTTTAATCCATCTATTGATAAATCCTTTGTATAATCAATCCTTTCTTTATCTTTCATTTTTTCTGTCATAACATCTTTTTCGTCATAACCTATCATTGCATTAAATAACGTTGCTGCATCTTTTACTGTTCTTGCCATAGGTCCTGCTGTATCAAGAGTTTCAGCTAATGGAATAATTCCTGTTCTACTTACCATACCTAAAGATGGACGTAACCCAACTACTGATTGCTGCGTTGCAGGTGCAACAATCGATCCCGTCGTTTCTGTTCCGATTGCAAGCGGTGCAAAATCTGCCGCAACTACTGTAGCAGATCCTGAACTTGATCCTGAAGTATCGAATGTAATCGGACCGTACGGATTTAAATTTTGTCCTTTCTTCCCACTATATCCACTTGGCATTGTAAAAGATAAATAGTTCGCCCACTCAGACATATTCGCTTTTCCTAAAACAAATGCTCCTTCTTCTTTCAACTGCTTCACAATTGTTGCGTCTTGATCTGCAATCCAATCTTTTAATACATAAGTTCCTGCACTAGTCGGCATCACTTTTTCCGTCTGTACATTATCTTTTACAACGACAGGAATACCATATAAATTCGAATTTTTGTTTCTACCCCGCTCTTGATCTAACTTTCTTGCTTCTTCCATCGCATTAGGATTTATCTCTGTAACAGAATTTAATGTTATTCCATTTTGATCATGTTCTTGTATTCTAAAGAGATAAATACTCGTTAATTCTTCATATGACAACTTTCCATCATCAATCATTTTTTGAAGCTCATCTACAGTCGCATTTACGACTTCTTTTTCTTTTATCTTTACATTTTCTATATTGATTCCTTTAAGCTGATTATGTATCGGTTGTAGCACTCTTTCTTTTTCATATACAATACGCTCTGGTTCCTTTGGAAAATAATTTTTATACACGTAATATCCGCCGGCACATGCTAATAAGACAATGCCTCCAGCGATAGACAGCGTTACCTTTACCCATTTCTTCATGTTGTTTCCTCCACTCTATAAGGTGCTTCTTTATACGAAAAAGAGAGTTACCTTTTACTTAACTCTCTCCAATCAAAATGCTAAATGAAAAAATGAAAGATTTCAATCTAATTACTTCTTTTTTTGCATTTGCTTCGCTAACATTTCTTTCACTTGATTATACGTTAACCCTGAATTTTTATTTAAACGCTTTACTTCCTCAACATCAGTACCTACCACTGTATATTTTTTCTCATCATTCATTTTTCTAATTCCCTTCTCACCGGATTATTTCTTATATTTCTTCCCTAAATGCGTATAAATTAACACCACTACAAAAAAGGAAGCTGTTTTTAAGCACAGCTTCCTTCTCGTTACATATTGTATTTCTTAATAAAATTTCACTACATCTTCAGTAGGCAAGAACGTTCTTTCTGCTGGTTGTTCGTTTGGTTCACCAAATGGCATTTGACCTACTAAGCTCCACTCTGCCGGAATGTTCCAAGTTTCTTTCACTTCAGCATCTACGATTGGATTGTAATGTTGTAATGACGCCCCAATTCCTTCAGCAGATAATAGCATCCACACAGTGTGTTGTAACATCGCATTTCCTTGATGAGACCAGAATGGGAACTGATCTTTATATAATGGTGCATTTTCTTGCATTTTTTCTACAGTTGCTTGATCTTCAAAGAATAGAACTGTTCCTACACCTGCATGGAAGCCTTTTAGTCTTTCTACAGTCGCTTCAAAGTTTTCTGCTGGTACGCGAGCTCTTAGTGTTTCTTTAACAATATCCCAAAACTTTTCATGCTCTCCATCCATTAATACAACCATACGACCACTTTGCATATTGAAAGATGTTGGTGCGTGTAAAGCTGTTTTTAACACTTCTTCAATTCTTTCTTTCGTAATTGCATCGTTTTTTGTTACTTTACGAATTGAACGGCGGTTCACAATTGCTTCTTTTAAGTTTGTTGTAGTTGCTGACATTTTAATTCCTCCAAATGTTTGTTGTATAATTTATTTTGTTATTTCATAACAAGCGAATTAGCAATATCCATCGGTATTACATTGCATACCTTCAAATGAATTTGTTTTATCCTTTTCAATTTCTTTATCAATGACCCTTTCTAGTGTTTCTTTACTAGCAAGCCCTTGAATGACTTCATCTCCAATCATGACAGTTGGAACAGCCATAATATTCGCTTCATCATATGCGTGCTGAATTGCTTCTTGATGTTTTTCTTTATATTTACGAGTTACTAAAGCATCTTTAAATTCTGCTTCAGGAAGTCCTACTTCTACCGCTAATGTTGTTAACACATCAATATCTTCAATGTTTTGCTCTTCTTGGAAAAATGCTGTGAATACGCGGTGATGATACTCATTACCTAGTCCACGTTCTTTCGCAAATTGACATCCTTCGAAAGCTAAATGCGTATATGGATGTGGTGAAACACGTGGCAAGCGCATATCAATTCCTAATTTCTTCGCTGTCGGAAGAATGAAAGCATCCCATGAACCTAATTTTTCTGGCTCATTCCATGGATCAATTTTTGAATATGGACTTGGACGTAATTCAAATGGCATCCATTCAATCTCTACATCTTTCTCTTTCGCTACCTCATCTAGTGGACCTTTTGCTAAAAAACAAAACGGACATATAAAATCTGAGTATACTTTCATTTTTACAGTCATAATTTTTACACCTTACCTTCATCGTTGTAATTGAATCGGTTACATTAATGGTAAAAAAATATAAATATTATTTAAGCATTCATTTTTTCTTGCAAAGTTTCAAACAATTGCCCCATCGTAATAGTTCTCAAAACTTCTTCCATCGCGGATTGCGCTTGAATTAAAATAATTTCTAACACCGCTTGAATATTCGCCCCAATTGGACAATCTGGATTTGGTTGCTCGTGAATGTGAAATAGCTTGTCTTCTTCTACTACATTCACTGCATGATACACATCTAACAATGTGATTTCATGTAAATCTTTTAGTAATCCCGCGCCACCTGGTCCACGATTTACATAAACAAAGCCAGCTTGTTTCAAATACGACATAATTTTACGAATGACTACTGGATTTGTATTCACACTCTCAGCCATATAGTCTGAAGTGCATAGTGAAGATGGATTGTTTTTTAAAATAGATAAAATATGAGCAGCTATAGAAAAGCGGCTACTAATTTTCATCGTAATCACCACCTTGATGTAATCATTATAGTTACAACAAAAAGATAAGTCAATCCTTTTCATAGATTTTTTTATAAGTAAATTAAAAAGTGTCCCATTATAATATATGAGACACCCCTTTTTATTCTGCAAATAGCGCTTGAAATTCTTCAATAAATAGCTGCACAGCGATTGAAGAATCCTTTAATGAAGGAACAGCTAAAGCAATTTCTCTCCATACTTGTGGTTCCAATTCTCTCGTTTGCACATTTTTTGGTAAATTTGTTAAAGATAATTCAGCTAATATTGCAATGCCTAATCCTTCTTGAATCATATTTAAAGCTGTAGTAACTGTCGAAATTACATACTCAGCCCGAAGTGGTACGTTTGCTTGTTTAAACATGTCAATAATAGGTGGTTCGTATCCGCCCTTACATAATATGATTGGTTCATTCTCTAAATCACTAATGGTAATAGAGTCCTTCTTACAGAGAGGATGATCCTCTCTTAAGATAGCAACCATTTTCCCCTTCGTTAATGGAACAATCTCCATATCTTTATTAGGCAAAATAACAATTCCTATATCAATAACCCTCGATACTAACCAATCTTCAACTTCTTTAATCGTTCCTTCACAAAGAACTACTTCTAAGTTCGGATACTTCTCCTTAAAAAGGTTTATCATTTTGGGTAAGAAATGTGCAGAGGCACTCGGAAAACTACCAATTCGAATCGTCCCAACTTCGTGTCCTTTCTCCATCGCAACTTCTTGTTCAATCTTCTCTACACCGTTCAAAATCTCTCTAATATGTACAAGAATCCTGTTTCCTACATCCGTAATGAGGAGCCCTTTTCGTTTATCACGTATAAGAATAGTAACGCCTAACTCTGACTCAATACTTGAAATCGCATGACTAACAGCTGGCTGCGTCATATTTAATACCCTGGCGGCCTTCGTAAAACTACCTAACTCAACAGTTTTTATTAATACTTGCAGTTGTGTAATAGTCATAACTAATCACTTATACTCCTTATAAAAAAGATTCATTTTATTTATTACATTCGATATCATATCATAGTGAAATGAATAACAACAAGGAGGTCTTACCGTGACACAGCTTTCTCGAACTAAGACGGCCATAATCCTTACCTTTCTCGTTTTCATGTGGGGAATCAATTGGCCTTTATCTAAGTTTGCCCTGCATTATACACCACCCGTTTTATTTGCAGGCGTTCGAACTTTAATTGGAGGATTCATTTTACTCCTTTTCGCTCTACCCAAATATAAAGAATTACATTTAAAAGAAACGTGGCATTTATACGTTATTTCTTCTTTACTTAACATCATTATATTTTACGGGTTACAAACTGTTGGTCTTCAATATATGCCTGCTGGGTTATTTTCCGCCATTGTATTTCTACAACCAGTTTTACTCGGTATTTTCTCGTGGATATGGCTTGAAGAATCAATGTACGGCTTGAAAATTTTCGGGCTTGTTCTCGGATTTATTGGTGTAGGTGTTATTAGCTCTAGCAGTTTAACAGGACATATTTCTATTATTGGAATCCTTCTCGCGTTAGGATGCGCTATTGGCTGGGCACTTGGCACAGTATTTATTAAGAAGACTGGTCACCGTGTTAATGCCATTTGGATGGTAACACTTCAGCTTATTATTGGTGGCCTTTGCTTAATCGGATTTGGTTCAGAGTTTGAAAGCTGGTCTAGTATCGCTTGGAGTATACCATTTGTTAGTGTACTACTCTTTATTTCATTCTTTGTTATTGCAATGGGGTGGCTTGCATACTTCACACTCGTTGGAGCTGGTGAAGCGAGTAAAGTAGGGGCTTATACATTCCTTATTCCCCTTATCGCTATTATTGTAAGTTCAATCTTCTTACATGAAGCCATTACAATGAGCTTATTTATTGGCCTATTATTTATTGTTGTGAGCATTTGTTTTGTAAATATAAAGCCGAAAACACTTGCTGTAAGGCAGCGGGTTGAAGTGAAATAAACGTAAGAAAGAGCCTACTGTTTGTAGGCTCTTTCTTACGTCTTACTTTTTACGACGTACTACAAAAACACACGCACTTACCGACGCTACAATCGCCAAAATAGATAAAATAATTGCTATCAATTGCATATTACTAGCACCTTCATTCTTTTCTACACTAGACACTTCACCATGTTCTCCTGTTAATGACGTACCTTTTGCAATTGTAGTAAGTGAATGCGGTTTTTCAGCTTTTTCATCACCTGTCCATTCAACAATTTCTCCGTCTTTATATTGTTGATATGCATCCCAAGCTATTTTTTGCTCTTTATCCGGATTTTTAGCGACGAAAGTAAATCGCTGGAACTGGCCCGTTAAAATCCCTTCTCCTGTCGCTTCCCATACTACAGTTTTAACTTTTCCGGCTGTATCTTTTTGCTCCTCAATTTTCCATCCTGGCACTGGTTCATACTGCTGGAACTCTACTCCAGACGGTATTTTCAGTGTAACTTTTGTCGTTGCTACATTTTTTTCAACTGGTACTTTTATCGTATAAGTCTCCCAAGAACCAATGTCAGAAGTTGCTGGTTTTACAGTGACGTGCGCACTAACAGGTAACGAAAAAATCCCCATTGCAATAATTGTTGCGATCATTGTTGTTCCTAATTTTTTTATACGTTTCATTTTCTATTAGCTCCTTTTCATACATAGCTTCTTTTTATCTGCCACCGACAATAAATTTAAAATCTGTATCGAAACTATCAAGAGATTTTGTTAATCCATGAACATGTATATTCCAGTTTCCTGTCATGTTAATATACATACCTTCTGCTTCATATTCTCCCGGTGAAACTACCGAAACTTTAAATGAACCTTTTCCCATGTTCATATCTAATGATTGAGTCGTCAATATCATTTGTTCCATATCAGTAATAGGCTGTCCCTTTTCATCCTTTAGTGTAATATGGAATTTATTTTGTCCTACCTTATTCGGACTTACATTTAGCGTAAGTTCATATCCATTATCTAATTGCTTACTCTCTGTAAAAGGTCCAGTAGGAGGCATCGGTGGTGTTTGTACGTTTGTCATAAAAGCTACGATTACGAAAATGATACTTCCAATGACAAACTCTACTTTCACCGTAGCTCCTAATCCTTGCTGCGCTCGCATTCTCCCTTTCACATAATGAATAATTCCCAATATCCCCATGAAAATGAATAAAAGTATCTTTGTTAATAAAGCCAATCCATACTTCGTATCAAATAACGAGTGGATTGTTGGAATAAAAAATGTACTGTTAAAAAGGCCTGTTATTAAAATCACGATGACAGCACCTGTTGCCCACGGTGAAAAACGCTTAATCATATCCCAATACATATGCCACTTGTTATCCTCTTTACGTAAAAGAAGAATAATAGATGATAAACCACCAACCCATAATGAAGCTGCGAATAAATGTAGAAAATCCATAACGACAGCAATCTCTTTAAACTTTAAACCATATGCGTGACTATTAAATGCTTTCATAACAAGTAACCCTATAAATAATAGTATTGGAATACTCCATACTTTAAACGACGAAAACTTCTCATACTTCACCGCAAAATACGTAACAATTATAAGCGTACTAATGAGAACCATTTGAGTGATCCATATATAACCAAAAACAGAAAGCTGTAATGTTTCTTTTAATAGTAAAGGGTTGAATGCTTCTAGCCACAAAACATCAGCATTTATTTTTGCTTGCAATGGTAGGTTGAATAACAAGCTAATAAATATCCCAAATAAGGAGATCCATATTATGTTCTTACTCCTTGATCGAACCGAGGTTGCATTCCCTTTATACATAATAAGATTAAAGAAGAGAACTCCTAAAAATAGCGAGAAACTCGTATATAGAATCCCCCGTTCCATAATCATATCGATTTGCGGGACATACCCCATCTCTTCCACTTGTACATCGTCTGCTCCCGCTTCCGCTAATCCAATACGGAATGGAATAACCCCTTGAATTGGATGTCCATCAGCTGAAATAGCTTTCCACTGAATGGAGTAAAGACCATTTTTGAGATTGTCTTTTAATCCAGCTTCTAATAGCTTTTTATTTTTTTTATCAATATGAGCATCTTTTAAATCGACTCTTTTACCTGATGTATCTCTCACGTACAATGTATTAAAACTTGAAACTTGTATGTCCTCATCGAATTCGATTTTTACAACAGATGGTGCTTTCTTCAATGTTTCATTTTCAGTAGGGTTTGATTTCACAACGTACGCATGAGCAAATGCACTTTGCGGTATCAATATGATAAGCACACACACAAGTAATAGCCATATCCCTAATCTTCTCATTACTTTCACACTCATTTCACTTCTCTCTTCCTCATTGCTCTATTTTCATTACTTTAACTTCCAAAGTTTGATTCTCCGTAGAAATATTAACCTGATTAAATATAAATTTCTATAAAGTATAACTCTTTATTTCTCTTCCACCTCTAAACTTCCAATATAATAGTAACTATTATGATAGATACAACTTACATTTTTAAAGCCGATTGTTATTATATCATAAAATATATTTATGTAAGTTATTAAAGAAGAAAAGTTATCGTGAATCATTTGTGAAGAAAATGTGAAATACATAAATAAAAAGGTGTTACGTTATTACGTAACACCTTTTTAAAAATACCCTTCTTCTATTTCTCTTCCGGATAATCACAATACTCGATAATCGTTCCTTCTGTATCCGCTGGGTTAAGATAAATTAACCTTCTACCGTGCTTATTAATGCGCAGTGTATGCTCTAACGTTCGAATTCCTTGTTCTTTCAATTCCTCTAAAGCTACATCTAAATCATCTACTCGATACGCAACGTGATGTACACCTTTACCTTTTTGTTTTATAAATCGGGCAATTGGTGAAGTGGTGTTATTTGTCGGCGCAAGTAATTCAATTCTATCTCCATCCACTTCAAGAATGGCTACTTCGCTTTCTACACCTGGTGCCTCACTTACGTAACGATCTATTAATTCTCCTGATAGAACCTGTTCATAAAAACGTATAGTACTATCTATATCACGAACTGCGATTCCGATATGATCAATTGTTTTTTTCATTTTATTTCCCCTACTATATAAGTTCCGTTTAATGTTTTAACATCGATAAAAGTGTCTATACTGCTTAT
>NZ_JBMDKC010000229.1:0-1681 GCF_057809515.1 Bacillus sp. FG16 | reverse complement strand
TGAATTGTATGGTGGAATTGCTGTTCTTACTATATGTGAAGTCCGTTTTTTTATACGTTCTTTAGGTGATTCGTTTTATTTTTGAGTGAAATCATAAAATGAGGACAAGACGATGTATGTTGATATGTCTTGTCCTCATTTTGAATGGAGTTAAGGAAAAATAAGCAATGACAATCCAACGAAACAAATGTAGTTTTGGTGCAAATAACAGTAGTAGGATGGGATTGTCATGTTAGGATGTGCAAAAAGAAAAATTTTATGCGAAAATGGTTATAAAAACCATTCTATGAAAAAGTATGGTAAAATAGAGGAGACATGTGTATAAAGAATTCGAATTCGGTTCTTTTGCCGAATTCGAATCTCTTCTTCATCAAGAGGAAAGATAGCGCATGGCAAGAACGACTAATGGATCTAATTCTTGATTATAGGCGACAACTAACGGATGTGTGAATCCATATAGTTTTGTTAATTTCCGAAGTGTTTTTTGTTTCTTCTTAATTTTCTTTTGTAAATAGGAAATATAGGATGTAGACATGAATAGCCTCCCGTGTTGTAAACAATATGTTATAAAGTATACATACATTTCACCCGAATAAAAACGGTAACAAGAGAGAAAATATTCTATTTGAAAAGGAGAAAAACAGAAGGATGAAATCAACAGGGATCGTACGAAGAATAGACCAGTTAGGACGGATTGTGATACCAAGGGAAACAAGGCGTACGCTTGATATCCACGAAAAAGATGCCATAGAAATATTTGTAGAAGAGGAAAGTGTAATTTTACAGAAATATAAATCGGATGGTACGTGTCTCGTAACAGGAGAAATTTCTTCCCAGAACATCAAACTAGCGGACGGACAGCTGACGTTGAGTCCAGAAGGAGCGAAACAGCTTCTGGAGGAATTAGAACAGTATCTGGAAAGAGTTTGAGAATACGAGGGGGAACGATCGGATGGAGGGAAAAGCACAACCTGTTTTAAAAGAAAGAACCAGAAATACCGTATCGATGCAGGAACGGTTATTACAAGAAGTCATACAAGAGAAGAAGGTCACTTCGTTGATTTTAATCAACGGATTTCATATGAAAGGAATCATAAAAGAATATGATGCATTTTCTATTTTGGTAGAATCCGATGGTAAAAACCACTTGATTTATAAACATGCGATTTCAACGATTCGATTATAAAAAAGCATGAATCCCAATGATTTCATGCTTCTGTAGTCTGATAGACAGATACATATTTAGTTGTTGACTGCTTCTTTTAATTGTTTACCGGCTTTAAAGGCAGGTGCTTTTTTCGCAGGAATGATAAGAGATTCTCCCGTAATTGGATTCCGTCCTTCTCGTGCAGCCCGTTCTCGGACTTCGAATGTACCGAATCCAATTAGCTGAACATTGTCCCCCTTTTGCAGTGCTTGCTGAATGGATTCTAATACGGTATCTACTGCTAGGCTTGCTTGTGGTCTTTTTAATCCTGTTTCCATCGCTACCTTTTGAATTAATTCTGTTTTATTCATAAAACACCTCTTATTGTCATGATTATTATCTTAGTATAAGGCGAGAATGAAAACGGTGCAAGGTAGTTTGTAAGTGTAACAGATTAGATTCTTTGCGAACGAGAAAATGTGTACATGAGAAAGTACCCTAAAAAGAGAATGAGGCGAAAGAAAATGACAAATA
>NZ_JBMDKC010000228.1:0-1689 GCF_057809515.1 Bacillus sp. FG16 | reverse complement strand
GTATGCGAATTCAGGAGGTGTTTTTTTCATGTACCACTATTCGGGTTCACTTCATTAATAGGTGGATAGTTTTTTATTTATGATTTTTTCAAATCATCAACTAGTTGCTCTGCTAAACGTCTATACATATTACTCATAGTCACGAAGGATGTTAGTAGTAGAAATTTTTCTAGCTTTGTATCTTCTAAGGAAGAAATCTCATTTACTTCTGTAACACGTTTATTTACGTCTTGTTTAAAGCTTTCGACATTGCTTTCAGTAAGAGTAAGATAATTTTTATATACCGCATTTAATTCAAATGAATCATCGTTTAATAAGGAGTCATTTATATTTTCTAATGAACTTTTTATATCGTTAATGGAGAGTGCGCCCTTTAATTGGTAAATCAGGCTAATTAAAATCATATGCTCTTTTGAATACTTTTTATTTTTGATAGGGATAAATAGTTTCCCTTTTGCGTAATTATTAATCATCGTTTTTGTTAATACTTTTTCATCATCAGTTCTCGTTGTATCTGCATAAGTATTCTCAAATAGTTGGACAACTTGGTCTACATATAAGTCAACATTTGGAATATCCTCAAGTTTAATATTTTTTTCTAAATGTAATGTCTCAAGTAATTCATTTATATTTTCCACGTAGAATCCCTCACTTTTATAACTTAGTGGAACTTAATGTTTAATATATCTTTAAATATGGTATTACGAAACAAATGAATTGTAAATGTTGACCTTAAAAAGAAATGTGTATATAATTACATGTAGTTATCAAAACTACATGTAATTATATGAGGGGTGTTATTATGAATGCTTATGTAAGGGAACCAGTTAACGCATTTACTCACTTAGGTGGAGCGATATTATCATTTATTGCCTTATTAGCTATGCTTGTGAAAGTTTCTATTAAGATGCCATCATTTGCTGCAATTACAGCTGTTATTTTGTTTGGTATTGGAATGATGGTCCTTTATACGGCGTCAGCTGTGTATCATAGTGTTGTGGCCAATGAACGTGTTATTTACTTCTTTAGGAAGCTAGATCATTCTATGATTTTTATATTAATTGCAGGTACATATGCACCCTTTTGCTTGATTACATTAAATTCAGCAAGTGGTTTACTATTATTTTGTTTAGTCTATGCAACTGCGATTTGTGGCATTGTATTTAAAATGTTTTGGTTTAATTGTCCAAGATGGTTATCGACAGCAATTTATATTACGATGGGTTGGTTAATTGTTTTATTCTTTGCACCGTTAGCTGAGAATTTAAGTACAGGAGGCATTATTTTCTTAGTACTTGGAGGCATTTTTTATACAATTGGTGGATTTATTTATGGAACAAAGCCAAAATGGTTAGAGTTTAAATATATGGGGCATCATGAAATTTTTCATGTTTTTGTATTATTAGGTAGTCTTGCGCATTTTCTAAGTGTATATTGTTACGTAATTTAATAAAAAAACGCCACATAATAAAAATTATGTGGCGTTTTTTTATTACCTGATTAGAATCGTATATGTTATAAAATTATTATGGGATAAAATGTAAGTTTCTGTGTTCGCATGTTAAACATAGGATAAGAAATATGTGATATACTTTGAGAAGTTTATAATGAATGAAATATGGAGGACTATAATTATGGCAATACTTGTAACAGGTGGAGCAGGATATATTGGTAGTCATACATGTGTAG
>NZ_JBMDKC010000227.1:0-1716 GCF_057809515.1 Bacillus sp. FG16 | reverse complement strand
AAGAATTCTTATGTATTTTTGTCAATTTAGTTTCCTTAGCTTGATGGCGATGGGGTTGGGCAAAGATACCCTGTATAGGAATTTACTGATACAAAGACCGTGGAACATACGAAAAGCTCCCTGACTTGTTATACAAATCAGGGAGCAAAAGGTAGTACAGTATATCGGTTACGCTAATTATAACATAATGGGGTTTATTCGGCCTTCTTTTTTCTGAATATTCAATTTATTTTGCAGTGTTAGTTCTTCAAGTTCAGGTGACCACGCAGAATCATCTAACCATTTGAAAAAGTGTACGGTACACTTTAATTTTCTAAAATATGGCGTATTTCTGACATATCCATATTCGTAAACTTTGCAATATCTTCGATATTCATGCCATTTTTATGCATGCCACGGACTAATTGTTCTCTTTCTGCCAATTTCCCTTCTTGAATACCTACTTCTTTTCCTTTTTCCATACCCTCTTGAAGGCCTTCTTCTTTTCCTTCTTTACGTCCCTTTTCTATGCCTTTCTTCTCTGCATACTTGAACTTAGAAGTCTCATCAATCAGAGCCTTTTGTCTTGCTTCATATAGCATACGGAAACCAGGGTCTTGACTCATCTTTTCCCATTTTTGCATCGCATCTTTTAAAATCGGGTCTCGGTTCATGGCGATCTCCTCCAGCGTATGCGTTAATTGTGTATCTTCATTGGCAGATAATAAGAGTAACCATCGTACAAAATCGTCTTCCCACGGATTGACTTGTTCTTCTTTCCATTGCGTCATTAATTTTGGGATTTCAATGATGTGCAATTCGAGATCATCTAAGAGTAACTTTTGTAAATTGATATCCCACAGTTTCCCTGTTGTATGGAACGTTTCGTATTCTGGAAAGACTGGAAAGTTCAAAATATTGATGGTAATCGTCTTCCGTAACGTATCATACGAACTACCTTTTTTCATTTGAGAGGCATATAAACGACTCCAGTAATACAAACTACGTTTAAGAAAATCATTGTGGTCATTCAATTGTATTTCAATGGCAATTTGGGTCTTATCGTCTAAAGTTGCTAATACATCTAGAATGGACAATTTGTCCTTTTCGTATTCTCTGTGCATATGTGGGTCTTCTATTGTCAGCGATTGAATCGGTGAAGAGAGCGAAGAGGCTAATGTCACGTTCAAAAATTGCATTAAAATCTGTTCATTTCCTCTTGTTCCAAATAATTGCTTAAAAGCAAAATCCACTCGTAAATTCACTAAAGGTTGATTCATAATATGAGTTACCTTTCTTATTTCATATTCTATCTTTTTTGTTAGTCCTCTTTTTCGGGGGAATGGGCAAAGAAAGTATATAACTATTGTATCGGAAAAAGGAGAGAAGAAGCAACCCTTATGCTTTTTTTGTGAAGGATATATATAATCATGGTACGTGAAATTTTATATACTTTACTTGTAGGCACCTATTCTTACTGATTTATGTCCCTTGCTACCTAAAATCTTCTCTATCCATCTTTTCACCCTCTTATCTCCTTGAATGTGCATTCTTGAACTTTCGAGACTCAAACGTATTCGGATTCTTCTTATCTTTCGTTAGAGAAGAATCTGGAGGGTCGTTTTTCATCCCTTAACTAATAAATTGGATATAATAACTAATCTAAAGAGCATTCTTCTGTGCATTCTGCATTACATGTGAAGCGTCAAATGAGACGAACAGTAATACACCGCTCGG
>NZ_JBMDKC010000226.1:0-1717 GCF_057809515.1 Bacillus sp. FG16 | reverse complement strand
CGGCTACAATTACAGCTCCTTTATTCCACGCGTATTGAATGGCTTGTTGTAAAGCAGTACCTCCATTTGATGCCCCTAGGCTTAAGCTAATTACTTTTGCACCTGAATCAGCAGCTTCTTTAATCCCTTTTGCTACATTATCCAGTGTCCCGCTACCTTGATTATTTAATACGCGTACAGCATAAATAGATGCTTGAGGAGCCACTCCTGCGATTCCAATTTTATTATTTGTTAGGGCAGCAGCGATGCCGGCACAATGTGTACCATGTCCATTACCGTCATCAGATATATTGTCATTATCCACATAATCATGTCCATAAATCACTTTAGAAGTTAAATCAGGGTGTGAACTTTGAACACCTGTATCCACAATTGCAATTTTGACACTTTTATCACTTCGTTGTGTATCCCAAGCTTGAGGAGCTTGAATACGTATTAATCCATATTGTTGTTTAAAAGAAGGATCGTTCGGTGTCCATAATGCATGGAAATAATAATTGGGTTCTACATATTCAACATCTGGATTGTTTTTATACGCCTTCATTTTTTCTTGTACGGTACCTTTATTAAACTGAACAACTTCAAAACCTAACGTATCATCTTTTGAAAGTATAGTCGTACCAACAGACTTGTGAAAGTTTTGGATATTCTTGAGGGATGGGGAATCTTTAAATTTTACAATGAGTTGGTTAGGAACATAGTCACCATGTTTTGTGTCAGCTTTTGTTGCGGAAGTAAAGGGAAAGAAACTAAACAGGAATACGAATAAAGAGGTGAAGATGTAACAGAATTTCTTTTTCATGCAATTTTGCCTCCTTTGATTTACACTTCCTTTCAATTGTATAGTTCGGTGTTAAAATTTATATCTTGTATCATGAAAATAACTTTTTGTAAAAGATAGATTTGGACAAAAAAAGACACCTCCCCAGTGAGGTGTCTCTCATGTTGTGATTCTCTAGATGACATTTATAGTATATCCAACATTATTGAAAAATAGAACTTTTTATTGAGTGTGGAATTGAAATATAGTATGTTGCAAATTCAATACTCTAAATGAATTGCTATAAGAAGTCCGTCTCCTATCGGAGGTGGATTTTTTGTTTACATATCCCAAAAATGGGTGATTTTCTTATTCTTCTCATGTATTCGTACGATTTTCATTATTTTTTGCATGGTGTTTGGTGACGGAATGTAATCTTTGTCATTACATAATTGTCCTAATGTATTTCGGTTTACCTTACTTATTTTTGAAAATTCTTGTATTGAGTATTCGTATTTCGCTAAAAACTTAGCAAGTTTAGTTTTGTGCCTTCCAATCCCTCTTCCCCACATACCTTTATTCCTCCAGTATACTTTTTAATCATCTTGTCCAAAATGCAAAAAACTATACGCAGTTGCAAAAATAAATGTGCATATTGTCCAAGCTCTTTCCAATATGATGTACCAAGGTAAGAAAAGTTCCAATTACCAAAGCAGCTATCAAGGTAGGAACAGTTGATTTTACCAAGGTAGGTATCATGGTATGTTTTTGCTTTCTACCGTGCTAGCTGCCATGGTTCCTATCAAGGTAATACTACCATGGTAATGGGTGCGTAAAGCGTTATTTTACTTGCATTTTATATTCTGTTTATAAAGGAGCGAAAGAAATGAACAGCAAGATGGCATCATCAGAAGAAACTTGTGAGTATTGTAAATGTTTGTTATCCGATTGGTTGTT
>NZ_JBMDKC010000225.1:0-1753 GCF_057809515.1 Bacillus sp. FG16 | reverse complement strand
CGGGCAGTTGATTTCCAAACTAACTTCTGCTTATTCATCAATTTTTGAAGTAGGAAGCTTACTGCCCGTTAAAGCGGGGTAAAGTGAAACTTTAATCAGTGCAACATACTATCATCTGATGAAATTTATAATGACAGCCGTGCTACCCGTATCATTTGTAACACACTGAAGGTGAAAAGAATGCGAAGGAGGGAATTCACTGATGCTCTACTTATCTCTTTTGTTAATATCCATTGCTCTTTGGATTACAATTGACCTTTCATACGGGAGATTTCTTCATTTAAAACGGGTAAGCTCTCGCACTTTCCCTTTACGTCAAAGTGATTTTCACCTTTATACATACGGGAAAGATTTGTACGATGCCTTATTTACTGATATAAAACAAGCACAGCACCACATTCATATTTTATTCTTCATTGTAAAAAACGATAAAATCAGTCGTGAATTTTTAAAGTTGCTGATTGATAAGGCTCAGGAAGGAATTGAAGTACGACTTTTACTTGATCGATTTGGCAGCCATTATTTATCAAACGAATCTATTCGCTCCCTGCAAAAACATGGTGTATCTTTTTCATTTTGTCATAAGGTAAAGTTTCCTCTTCCTTTCTTTTCTGCCAATCAAAGAAATCATAGAAAAATTACAGTGATTGATGGGAAAACCGGTTATATCGGGGGATTTAATATCGGCGAAGAATATCTAGGGCATAATGAAAATTTAGGATTATGGCGAGACTATCATTTACGTCTTACAGGAGAAGGGGTTCAAGATTTACAAAAGCAATTTTTGCATGACTGGTTTGATGATACGAAACAGAATTTATTGAATGCTTCGCTCTATTTTCCAAAACAACACAAAGGTACCATCCTACATCAATTTATTCCGACTGATGGTGCTTATTTACAGCATACTTTTTTACATTTAATTAGAGAGGCGAAAAAAGAAATCTTTATCGGTACACCATATTTCATTCCAGGGAAAAAAATTATGGATGCCTTATTAAAAGCAAGAGAAAGAGGGGTTCAAATCACAATTCTCGTTCCAGAAAAAGCTGATCACCCTCTCGTTCGAGAAGCAAAATTCCCGTACTGCCGAAAATTAATACAGGCTGGTTGCAATATTTACGCATTTCAACAAGGTTTTTTTCACGCCAAAATTATTATAGTGGATGATGATATTTGTGATATCGGAACAGCAAACTTTGATATGAGAAGTTTATATATTAACCATGAAATAAACTGCCTGTTATATAATAAACATTTCATTCAAACAGTAAAAAATAAATTCCATGAAGATTTAGAGAATGCATCCGTACTTTCCTATAGCGATGTAAACCCACCTTCTCTTATCGATAGAGGAAAGGAATGGATTGGAACAATGTTTGCTTTCTTTTTATAGGAAAGACAATGAATAAAAGAGGTGTATCTCATATGATTATGCGATTTGGATATGTCTCACATGCAATGGCACTCTGGGACTGTTCTCCTGCCAAAACAATGACGTTTACAAGCTTTAAAAAACTCAGTAAACAAGAGCGAGAAGACAAACTGTACCATGTTATAAGGCAAAATTTAGAGCACACAATACGTATCCTTCATTACAATATAGCGCATGAAATCCCGCTATATCGCCTATCGTCTTCCATCGTTCCACTTGCAACACATCCCGAAGTTGAATTTGACTATATTGGGGTATTCACACATGCCCATCAACTTAAGGATAGACACAATATTAACTTTTGTTCATTTGAACTAA
>NZ_JBMDKC010000224.1:0-1762 GCF_057809515.1 Bacillus sp. FG16 | reverse complement strand
AAGGCCGTGGCATAATACTCTTTTTATTTCTGTCTACTTGACAGGGAGATGACCAGTTTTGCCCCTCTTTTTTACTATATCTACTTTTATATACAATTAATTTGCTTTTACAGTAGCAGATGAAACTTGATCATTCCATGTTCTTTCTCCATCGCCCATGCTAACATCTGTCAAATTTAGATATTTCCCATTATTTACAATAGCAAGCGCACGCCCCTGCGCATTGTTATGTTCATAAATCATTGTGTAGTTTCCAAAAGGATGGGTAAGTATCGAGGAAACCTGGTCGTTATTGAAACTATTAAAATTAGTGATAATAACAGGATTTCGGCTAGCATCTATCGGAAACTGTGAACCTTGCAAGTGAATATCATGGTAAAAGGTAGAGTAAATTCTGGATGATTGGAATGCTTTTGATAAGTTTGGTGTTACTGGATGTTTCTGTACATAGGATTCAAATTCTTTTTGCGTCTCAAATCCAACAGTTGTAGGCTTCTCGTTCTGTTCTCCTGGTGTAACAACCTGATACGGCTTTGCTGCTGTATCAGCATACACCGAGCTCAATCCTCCACACATCACTGTTCCAGCCAATAAAGCGGTTGAAACTATCCCCTTGATACGTTTCAAAAAACATCACTCCCTCTAACATAGATTTACTTACAAACGTATTGTACAATGGCCTACGATCTATGATAAGGATGTAATTTATTTCTCAACACACATATGCTTTATTTCGTATATCCAGTTGCCTCTTGCACATCTGACAGTTGCCAGAAGGCATTACGTGCATGACATACCATTGTTTCTAACATATATGCTGTTGCTTCATATGCCGCTTTATTTGGTACACGGTTAAACATCGAACCGTCTTCTTCCATAAACTGCAAGTCTGCCACGCGATATAATCCTAAATCATTATAATTTCCTCCCCACACAATACCTGCCGGCATATAACGGTCTACTAAGAATGGTTTCCCATCAAACTCTAATGCAGAATAACCACCTTCTAGCTGCATCACATTTGTATATCGTTTATTCGTTGTTAAAACCGCCTCATATGCTGCACGTACACCATGCGAACCCATCAGAAAGTCTGTTTCTTTCCCGCTTACAATCGATGTTTCATCCATCACTAAACGTAGTAGTGCATCCGAAATCGGACGAGCCGTTCCCCCGTTGGCAAATAGATTTGCTTTCCACCAAGAATATGTCGCAGGATTTAATGTTTGTAATGCTAATTTATCATCAATGATACCGCCTAGTCCCATCGGCTCTAAGTTCGAAGAACCAGCTGATACAATACCATCTGTTGCCGCTGTTGTGACAGCTGCACCGTCAATTGTGATGGACGTTGTCGTACGATCAATTGCAGTAATTGTTCTTCCCGCGGTTGTAACTGTTCCCGTTGCATTCACAATATCCACTTTTTGCCCCACGAAGAATCCTTTCACACTATTTACGACCAATACGTTTGCTGCCGTTGTTTGCGCTGTGCAATTTGCAATACGTCCTGTCCCATTGCCAAACGTAACGCGAGCACGGAAGTTCTTCATGTCTGTCGTTAATCCCTTGACCTCTGATTCTACTGCACGAAGGTAGGACGTTTCATTTTTCTTCGAGGATTCAATCGTTTGGACTGTAAGTTCTAAACGACCCGCCACCATACGCGCTGTACCTGTCGAACTCTTATACGCTTGTTGTCCCGCTGTTGGTAACGTCCCATTTTCCGCAACAGCTCCCACACCTGTATTACGTCCGAAGT
>NZ_JBMDKC010000223.1:0-1779 GCF_057809515.1 Bacillus sp. FG16 | reverse complement strand
TCTCAGACTTATCAGTAGGAAAGTACAAATTAGTAGAGAAAGAAAGCTTACCAGGTTACAAAAAATTAACAGAGCCAGTATCATTCGAAATCAAAAAAGGCATGACAGAAGTTCTATCATTAAAAATAGAAAATGAAATGGTAGATACGGGAAATGTAGAAATCACAAAGATAGATAAAGATAATAAGGCACCGTTAGCAGGTGTAGTCTTTGAAGTTCAAGACGAAAAAGGCAAAGTAGTAACGAAAGTAACGACAGATAAAGAAGGAAAAGCAACAGTTGCTGATTTATCAGTAGGCAAGTACAAGCTAGTAGAAGTAGAGAGTTTACCAGGCTACAAAAAATTAGAAAAGCCTGTACCATTTGAAATTACAAAAGGTATGACAAAATCTCTAGCGTTCACTGTAGAAAATGAAATGGTAGATACGGGGAATGTAGAAATCACAAAAATAGATAAAGACAGTAAAGCTCCATTAGAAAATGTTGTATTTGAAGTACGTGACTCAAAAGGAAAAGTAGTTGCAAAAGTAACAACGGATAAAGAAGGAAAAGCAAACGTTTCAGATTTATCTATTGGAAAGTATGAGTTAGTAGAAGTAGAAACACCGGCAGGATACAAGCCGCTAGAAAAGCCAGTTTCATTCGAAATTGAAAAAGGTAGAGTTACAGCATTACAATTGACTGTAGAAAATGAATTAGTGGATGTAGGAAATATAGAAATTACAAAAGTAGATAAAGAAAATAAAGATGCTTTAGCTGATGCAGTCTTTGAAATTCAAGATGCAGCAGGACAAGTAGTCGCTAAAATAACGACAGATAAAAAAGGACAAGCACAAGTTACTAATTTATCAGTTGGCACATACAAGTTAGTAGAAGTAAAAGCACCAAAAGGATATAAGCAATTGGTAGATCCGATTACTTTCCAAATTGAAAAAGGCATGACAAAATCTCTTGCTTTAACAGTAGAAAATGAAATGTTAGACAAGGGAAATGTAGAAGTAACAAAAGTAGATAAAGATAGTCAAAAATTATTAGAAGGCGTAGTCTTCGAAGTTCAAGACGACAAAGGCAAAGTAGTAACAGAAGTAACAACAGATAAAGAAGGAAAAGCAAACGTTTCAGAGCTATCAGTAGGAAAATACAAATTAGTAGAGACGAAGAGCTTACCAGGTTACAAAAAGCTAACAGAACCAGTATCATTCGAAATTAAAAAAGGTATGACGAAAGTCTTATCATTGAAAGTAGAGAATGAACAGTTAGATAAAGGTTCAGTGGAGATTACAAAAATGGCTGCTGAAAGCAAGGAAGTCTTATCAGGAGCTGTGTTTGAAGTTCATGATGAAAAGGGAAAAGTAGTAGTGAAAGTAACAACAGATAAAGATGGAAAGGCAAAAATCGCAGATCTATCTGTAGGTAACTACACACTAGTAGAAGTAGAAGCACCAAAAGGATATGAAAAATTAACTAATCCAATTCCATTTGAAATTACAAATGGAATGATAAATGCAGTTCAATTAGAAGTATTAAACAAATTGAATCATTTAGCACCACCAGGTCCAGAAACACCAGATCCAGAAAAACCTGGAACACCGAATCCAGAAAAACCTGGAACACCAGATCCAGAAAAACCTGGAACACCGAATCCAGAAAAACCTGGAACACCAGATCCAGAAAAACCTGGAACACCGAATCCAGAGAAACCTGGAACACCAGATCCAGAAAAGCCTGGAACACCAGATCCAGAAAAACCTGGAACACCGAATCCAGAGAAACCTGGAA
>NZ_JBMDKC010000222.1:0-1808 GCF_057809515.1 Bacillus sp. FG16 | reverse complement strand
CCGAGCGGTGTATTACTGTTCGTCTCATTTGACGCTTCACATGTAATGCAGAATGAACAGGAGAATGATCGTTAAATTGGTTATTATATCCAATTTATTAGTTAAGGGATGAAAAAACGACCTCTCAGATTCTTCTCTAACGAAAGATAAGGAGATTCCGAATACGTTTGAGTCTCGAAAGTCCAAGAGTGCACATTCAAGGAGATAAGAGGGGGAAAAGTTGGATAGAGAAGTTTTTAGGGAGCAAGGGATATACATCAGTAAGAATAGGTGCCAACAAGTAAAGTATATAAAATTTCACGTACCTTAATTAAAATATATCCTTCACAAAAAGACATAAGTATTGCTTCTTCTCTCCTTTTTCCGATACAATAGCTATATACTTTCTTTGCCCATTCCCCCGAAAAAGGGGACTAACAAAAAAGATAGAATATGAAATAAGAAAGGGGACTCACTTTATGACGCAACCTTTAGTGAATTTGCGAGTCGATTATGCTTTCAAGCAATTATTTGGGGTACAAGGACAAGAGGACTTATTGATTTCTTTCTTAAATGCGATCTTGCATGAGTCATTATCTACACCGATTATATCGTTAACACTTGAAGATCCCCATATTCATAAAGAATATGAAGAAGATAAATTATCCATATTAGATATATTAGCTACCCTTCAAGATAAGACCAAGGTAAATGTGGAAATTCAATTACGAAATACACAAGAAATCGTCAAACGTTCCCTCTATTATTGGAGTAAACTGTATACATCTCAATTAGAGCAAGGTATGCCTTACCGTTCTTTGCGAAAAACCATTACCATCAATCTATTAGATTTTAAACTCTTTCCTCATCATGATGATATGCATACAGTCGGACAGTTTTGGAGCAAGCAACAGAATGATGTACTTCTCGACGATTTAGAAATCCATTTTATTGAGATTCCAAAATTACTAAAACAATGGCGAGAAGAAAAAATTAACCCGTGGGAAAATGAATTTGCTCGTTGGTTACTTTTATTACCAGCGCATGCAGATGCACATTTGACCCACACATTGGAGGACATCGCTATGAAGCAAGATCCGGTGTTACAAAAGGCCATCCACAAATGGGAAAATATGAGTCAGAGCAGTTCATTCCGCCTCGCATATGAAGCTCGGGAAAAAGTATTATTTGATGAACAAGCGAAATTAGCACATGCTCGTGAGGTTGGTATAGAAGAAGGAATGGAAAAAGGGAAGCAAGTGGGAAAAGAAGAAGGGCTTCAAGAGGGAATGGAAAAAGGCATGGAAAAGGGAAAATTAGCCGAAAGAGAGCAATTAATCCGTGGCATGCATAAAAACGGCATGGATATCGAAGATATTGCGAAGTTTACGAATATGGACCTGTCGGATATACGCCATATTTTGGAACAATAACAGAGAGACATCCCATCGCATGGGATGTCTCTCTGTTATTGACTGAATATTCAGGAATATTTAGGGGTATTTCTCCCTTACTAAACAATCGATTGTACTGTTCCTGTATACTTTGGAGTTATAACCTTAGTCCTTTTGCCAATGGTGTCATCATGCGGTCTTGTTGTAAGTTTAGTGGTATATGGTGGTATAAGCATTCCGAATTTCTATTAAAATATCCGCAATTCGTTTACCCTTTTTCAAAATCATGTGGTCCTTTATATATCCATCTATACATTGTCCTAATTCTTGATTTAACATTACTTCTATTTCACCGCTGTCTTGTATTTTACTTGTTAACCAAGTGGGTTGCTTACTTAACGAGCAATACAATTGTAACGTTTCAGCTAAAGATGT
>NZ_JBMDKC010000221.1:0-1947 GCF_057809515.1 Bacillus sp. FG16 | reverse complement strand
CATGGGAACAGAATCTTATGTGACTTCTGAGCTATATTGGCGTGCAAAATTAGAAGGAACTTTACCATGGAGTGCGTTTCCTTCCTCTGTTTTCAAACCACGGATAGATTCCTATAAAGAAGGAGCGTATCAAACTTTCATTGATACAGAACTTACGGATGCTATTCATCATTTTGCAAAAACGCATCGTATCAGTACGTATCGTGTATTACTAAGTATATATCTTGTTTTATTACACCACATGACAAACCAAACGGATCTAGTAGTGGGAATGCCGATTAACATGAGAGAACGGCACACGCAGGAACAAGATGTATTTGGTTATTTTGTCAATACGGTTCCCTTACGTATCTCCTTTTCACCAGATGATACATTTATAGAACTTGTTCAGAAGGTAAGTGTTCTCGTACAAGAAGCCCTTGCACACAAAGAGTATCCTATCCATCATATGACGAATGCATTGCATACGGCAGAAGAACACATATATTCTTCTTTTTATGCAACTGTATTTAATATGGTAATATTACCTCCCTTTCATATGGAGGGACTAAAAACAAAAGTCATTAGTCATCAAAAACGAGTGGGCGCATTTGATATGGTATGGCGAATGATGAAAATACAAGAAAATCAGTTACAGCTTGAAATGGATTACAATGCCGCATTATACACTGAGCAAGATGTTCAGTTGTTTGTAACACGCTTTCAACATATCATACAAAAGGTACTGAGCAGTAGTTCCTGTCCTCTGCGGGAAGTAGATTTACTCTTACCGCAAGATTATGCACTTTATCAGCAGGATGTTCTCGTACATGCAACGCCTATCATTTCGAAAACATTAGACCAGCTTATTGATGAGAAAGCAAATGAAACCCCTCATTGTATGGCGATGACAATGGAAAACCAAAGCCTTACGTATCAAGAATTACAAGTGCGTTCGAATCAAGTAGCACAAGCTTTATTACAAAAAGGGCTAAAAAAGCAAGAGCGTGTCAGCATTCTCATGCACCGAAGTATGGATGCCATCGTATCTATGATTGGTGTATTAAAAGCAGGAGGCACGTATGTGCCCATTGATCCTGATTTTCCAGTAGAGCGTATCCATTTTATGTTACAAGATAGTAAATCGACACATATCATAACCCATCAAAAGACAGACTTATCACATCTTGTATCACGCCAATCTATCATTGTATATGAAAACACAGCTAAGATTAGGGTAACGGAAAACACCAAGAGTGAACATACAACACAAGATGCTGCGTATATTATTTATACGTCTGGCTCAACAGGGCACCCAAAAGGTGTACTGATTTCACATCAAAGTGTAATCCAATTGATTCAGTCGTTACAAAAAACCTACGGTTTGCAAGAACAACAGGTACATCTACAATTTGCTTCTTTTATCTTTGATGCATCGGTATGGGAAATCTATGGAAGTTTATTGACAGGCGGGAGATTGCATCTCGTAGCGGAAATAGAAAGAAAATCAATTGATCATTTTCTGGCAGTTATACAGGCACAGAATGTGCAGTATTGTTTAGTACCTACTGTATTTTTTCATACATTAACCCAAGCAACTTCTCAACAGTTGAAGCAATTACTATCTTTGCGATATATATTTGTAGGGGGAGAAACGTTGTTACCCGCAATGGTTCGAAATTGGCAAGCGAAAGTAGGTTTAAACATTCCAGTTGTAAACGCCTATGGCCCAACAGAAATAACAGTCTGTGCGACCACCTATCCAGTGACACAACTATTACATAAGGAGCAAACGTATATTCCAATTGGAAAGCCATTACCGCATATAAAAATGTATGTGTTAAATGAACAAGGAAAACTGTGTCCACCTTACGTACCAGGTGAAATTAATATTGGTGGAAGTAGTCTTGCAGCAGCGTACATCAATCAACCTGAGAAAACAAAAGAAACATTTTTACAACGACAAAT
>NZ_JBMDKC010000220.1:0-1947 GCF_057809515.1 Bacillus sp. FG16 | reverse complement strand
CATGGGAACAGAATCTTATGTGACTTCTGAGCTATATTGGCGTGCAAAATTAGAAAGAGCTTTACCATGGAGTGCGTTTCCTTCCCCTGTTTCCAAGCCACGGATAGATTCCTATAAAGAAGGAGCGTATCAAGCTTTTATTGATACAGAACTTACGGATGCCATTCATCATTTTGCAAAAACGCATGGTATCAGTATGTATCGTGTATTACTCAGTATATATATTGTTTTATTACACCACATGACAAACCAAACGGATCTAGTAGTAGGAATGCCGATTAACATGAGAGAACGGCACACGCAGGAACAAGAGGTATTTGGTTATTTTGTCAATACGGTTCCCTTACGTATCCCCTTTTCACCAGACGATACATTTATAGAACTTGTTCAGAAGGTAAGTGTTCTCGTACAAGAAGCCCTGGAACACAAAGAGTATCCGATTCATCATATGACGCATGCATTACATACGGCAGAAGAACACATACATTCTTCTCCTTATGCAACTGTATTTAATATGGTAACCTTACCTCCTTTTCATATGGAGGGTCTAGAAACAACAGTTATTAGTCATCAAAAACGAGTGGGCGCATTTGATATGGTATGGCGAATCATGAAAATACAAAAAAATCAGTTACAGCTTGAAATGGATTACAATGCAGCGTTATACAACGAGCAAGATGTTCAGTTGTTCGTAAAGCGATTTCAACATATCATACAAAAGGTACTGAGCAGTAGTTCCTGTCCTCTGCGGGACGTAGACTTACTCTTACCGCAAGATTATGCACTTTACCAGCAGGATGTTCCAGTACATGCAAATCCTATCATTTCGAAAACATTAGACCAGCTTATTGATGAGAAAGCAAATGAAAACCCTAATGGTATTGCGATAACAATGGAAAACCAAAGCCTTACGTATCAAGAATTACAAGTGCGTTCGAATCAAGTCGCACAAGCTTTATTACAAAAAGGATTACAAAGGCAAGAACGAGTGAGTATTCTTATGTATCGAGGTATCGATGCCATCGTATCTATGATTGGTGTATTAAAAGCAGGGGGCACGTATGTGCCCATTGATCCCGATTTTCCAGTAGAGCGCATCGACTTTATGTTACAAGATAGTGAATCGACACATGTTATAACTCATCAAAAGACAGACCTATCACACCTTGTATGGAAGCAATCTATCATTGTATACGAAAACACAGCTAAGAGGAAGGTAACGGAAAACACCAAGAGTGAACATACAACACAAGATGCTGCTTATATTATTTATACGTCTGGCTCAACAGGGCATCCAAAAGGTGTACTCATTTCGCATCAAAGTGTGATCCAGTTGATTCATTCGTTACAAAAAACTTACGATTTTCAAGAACAACAGGTACATCTACAATTTGCTTCTTTTATCTTTGATGCATCGGTATGGGAAATTTATGGAAGTTTATTGACAGGCGGGAGATTGCATCTCTTAGCAGAGATAGAAAGAAAATCAGTTGATCATTTTCTGGCAGTTATACAGAAACAGAACGTACAGTATTGTTTAGTACCTACTGTATTTTTTCATACATTAACGCAAACATCTTCTCAGCAGTTGAAGCAATTACTATCATTGCGATATATATTTGTGGGGGGAGAAACACTGTTACCCGCAATGGTTCGAAATTGGCAAACGAAAGTAGGTTTACACATTCCGGTTGTAAATGCGTATGGTCCGACAGAAATAACGGTTTGTGCGACCACCTATCCAGTTATACAGCCATTACAAGAGGAAGAAACGCATATTCCAATTGGAAAGCCATTACCGCATATAAAAATATACGTGTTAAATCAACAAGGAACACTGTGTCCACCCTATGTACCAGGTGAACTTTATATTGGTGGAAGTAGTCTTGCAACAGCGTACATCAATCAACCTGAGAAAACAAAAGAAACATTTTTACAACGACAAAT